>JBILPO010000032.1:0-10173 GCA_044373805.1 Pelobium sp. | reverse complement strand
ATCTGTAAAATGACCAAAAGTATGACCAACCTTAGTCCCTAATTCTCTCAAAAAGTGGGCTGGCATAACAATTTTCTTACGCATCATATCTTCAAAAGCAATCATTACTTCACTAGCATCAACCTCAAAAGCTTTACTAATAAACGCTTTGTAGGCTTTCGCATGTCTTGCTTCATCAGCTGCTATCAAGCCACAAATTTTAGACAATAATTTATCTCCACCTTGCTTTGCTAACATAGCTACTCTTCTATGAGAAATGTTAGTTGCAATTTCTTGAAAGGATGTATAGATAAAATTCCTGTAAGGATCATGACCTGTACCAATATCAAATCCATCTTGAATTAAATATTGCGTTGAAGCTTCCATAGCCCTCATATTAACCCTTCCAGATAAATAAAGATATTTATTTAACAAATCACCATGCCTGTTCTCTTCTGCAGTCCATGCCCTAACCCATTTCATCCAGCCACCTTGCTCATTTCTAGACACATTGTCGACCATACATAACCAAGATTCATACGTAGGCAAAGCTTCTTCAGTAATGGTATCCCCTATTAGAACAGCCATTAAGTCATAAGATAACTCTTTAGTACTTTCTTGTAATTCCTTTACCTCACTAAAAAAAGTATCTTTACTAGAATCAGGTAAAAAATCTGCGGGCTGCCACATTTCCTCAACAGGTTTTAAATAATCGGCCATTTCAGTAACCATAAATGGTTCTAAATAACCCATCACCTCTTTTCTTGATCCAACTGGTAATTCTATCATAAAAAATTTAAAAGTCAAATATATATATATAGTCAAACAATAACGATTATTAAATTGATTTACTAATGTAAAATTCTTAAAGTAAAAAAATATTAAGGGATTTAAATGCGCTTTGTGGTAGTATTTTGAAATTAGTTTAAGTAATTGATAGTGAACATAAAAGTGTGTAAAGCACAAAAAAACGCTATTTAATTGGGAGAAAAATTGACGGTTTGGATTTTGAAAATCCCACTACTCACCATGTTTTTTGGTTCAGTAAAGCCATCTACTACGTCTTTAGCATTTAAAGAAAGTTGAATATACCCTACTTTAATTATTGTTTTAGCATTTAGCTTATTTTTAAATAATGCCAAAGAAATTCAAATTCCATTTTTCAGAAAGCACTTTATTTATCCAAACCTTTCTAAAGATTTAGTGCAACTATATCAACTTTCTGAAGAAAGTGTGTTTATCATTAGAACATTCTTTTTTGTGATATTTGATTGAATTTCAATAAATTTGTCAAATCTTGAAAGAATTACTCCTCATCACTCCTCCTTTTACACAGCTCAACACGCCCTATCCAGCAACGGCTTATTTAAAAGGATTTTTGAATACCAAAAACATTAGTGCTTTTCAAATGGATTTGGGAATAGAAGTAATTTTAGCTCTTTTTTCTAAAGAAAATCTAAACCAGCTATTCAATTTCACTCACCAAAACAATAAAATAAACGATACAAATTCCCAAAGAATATATGCCTTAAAAGACCATTACTTACAAACAATAGAAGAAGTAATTTCCTTTTTACAAGGGGAAAATCAGACCTTTGCCCGGCAAATTTGTACAGATAATTTTTTACCGCAAGCTTCCAGATTTGCACAGCTTGATGATATGGATTGGGCTTTTGGCAATATGGGAATTCAGGATAAAGCCAAACATTTAGCCACTTTATACCTCGAAGATTTATCAGATTATATTATCGCTTGCGCAGATGAGAATTTTGGCTTCAGTAGATATGCCGAAAGATTAGGCCGAAGCGCCAACAATTTTGATGAATTATATAGTTTTCTTCAGAAAGAAATTACCTATATAGATCAAATCACTTTAAAAATACTAGATCAAAAACTGCAAACCATTCAGCCTAAGCTAGTCTGTTTTTCTGTTCCTTTTCCAGGGAATTTATACAGCTCTTTTAGGTGCGCTCAATTCATTAAAAACCATTTTCCAAGCATAAAAATTGCTATGGGCGGTGGCTTTCCAAATACCGAATTAAGAAGTATTTCTGACCCTCGTGTTTTTGACTTTTTTGATTACATCACTTTAGATGATGGCGAATTACCTATAGAGTTATTGGTGTCTAATATTTTTAATCCATCAACCAGTAATCCAAACCACAATTTCTATAAAAGAACATTTTTAAAAGAAAATGGAGTGGTAGTTTACAATAATTTTTCGCTCAGAAAAGACTATAAACAAAATGAATTAGGTACGCCGGATTATTCTGATTTACACTTAGACAAATACATTTCGGTCATAGAAATTGCCAATCCCATGCATAGTTTATGGAGTGATGGCCGATGGAATAAGCTCACCATGGCGCATGGCTGTTATTGGGGAAAATGTACTTTTTGCGATGTTTCTTTAGATTATATTAAAGTTTACGAGCCCATAGCCGCTAAATTACTGGCAGACAGGGTAGAAGAAATGATAGCCCAAACTGGCGAAAAAGGATTTCATTTTGTGGATGAAGCCGCTCCACCTGCTTTAATGCGCAGTTTCGCTTTAGAAATCATTAAAAGAAAATTAACCATCACCTGGTGGACCAACATTCGATTTGAAAAAAGCTTTACCAAAGACCTTTGCATTTTATTAAAAGCATCTGGCTGCATTGCCGTTTCTGGTGGTTTAGAAGTAGCTTCTGACAGATTATTAGCCTTAATAGAAAAAGGCGTAACCGTAGAACAAGTGGCAAGGGTAACCAATAATTTCACCCAATCGGGTATTATGGTACATGCTTATTTAATGTACGGCTACCCTACCCAAACGGTACAAGAAACGGTAGATAGTTTAGAAATGGTACGTCAAATGTTTGAATCGGGTATTTTACAATCAGGTTTTTGGCATCAATTTGCTTTAACAGCACATAGTCCGGTGGGTTTAAATCCAGCAGCTTTTGGCATCATTCCTCAAAAAAAAGAAATCACTTTTGCTCATAATGATATTGAGTTTACCGATAAAACAGGCATCAATCATGATAAATTTAGCTTTGGATTAAAAAAGTCACTATTCAATTTTATGCATGGCATTTGCTTTGATTTTCCTCTACAAGATTGGTTCGATTTTAAAATACCTCGTACCAGCATTAAAAAAGATTTTATCCATACCTGTTTATCAATAGATGAGCATTTTAACACCAAGCCAACTGCTAAAGTGATTTGGTTAGGTGGCAAACCCACTACAACTTCTTATACCAAATCTAAAAGAGGCCAAACTTGGGAATTGTTAAAGATGACTTTTCACGATAAAAAAGAAAGTTTTGAGATCAATTTAGATCAAGAAAAAGGGCTTTGGTTAGTTCATACACTAGAAAAATTAGGTGCTCAGCAAGAAACTCACCTCACCTTTGAGCAATTAAAAACTCAGTTTGAACAACAATTTGATGATTTTGAGCTTTTTTGGTATGCCAAACCAATCAATACCTTAAGAGATTATGGCTTATTGGTTTTATAATTCAATTTTAAAAAGGTAATGTTCCGTCTCTATAGGTTAAGATAACAGCGGCTATACACTCCTCAACTCGCTAATTTGCACTTCTATATGGGTTTTCTGCTGTTATCCGACTTAAACACACCATATATTGCAAAAAAAACGGATATCAATTTTAAGTAAATATTAACTCATTAATTAATCCAAACCATTATTTATATAAAATTAATGTTCAATTTAAAACCATACTTTGTTTTGATTTGACAAAAACCAAAAATTGCATTGGGTATAGATGTAAAATCATGATATTTGTTTAAAATATTGAGATATTAATCCATGACTAATAATGATATTCTACGCCGCATTCGCTATACATTTAATTTAAGTGATGCTCAAATGATAGAAACCTTTGGCTTAGCAAATGTCGAAGTAAGCAGAGCACAAATTAGTGATTGGCTTAAAAAAGATGATGACCCAGAATATAAGCCTCTTTATGACCATGATTTAGCGATCTTCTTAAGTGGTTTTATCAATCTAAAACGAGGCAAAAAAGAAGGCGATCAGCCTAAACCAGAAAAAAAATTAAACAACAATATTGTTTTCAGAAAATTAAAAATTGCCTTAAACCTCAAAGATGAGGATATTGTAGAAATACTTGATTTGGTAAATTTCCGAATGAGTAAGCATGAGTTGAGCGCTTTTTTTCGAAACCCTACTCAAAACCAATATCGCCCATGCAAAGATCAAATTCTAAGAAATTTTATTCATGGCATGCAAATAAAATTTCGTGAAAAAACAGAATAGTTCCATCATTTACTTAGATGCCCCTCAAATTTAAAATAACCTGAAATGAAGAAAATATTCTTTTTACTATTCTTAAATATCATCATGGTCTCCGCTTTTAGCCAAGAGAAACCTGCTTATCAAATTTACAACGCCCAAGGCGAAAAAGTAAGCTATGGTAAAATGCTTAAAGCCTTAGCTGACAAAGAAATCATCTTATTTGGAGAATTGCATAATAACGCAATTTCACACTGGCTGCAGTTTGAGCTAACCACTGATTTAAGTAATCAAAAGAAATTAATTTTAGGTGCTGAAATGTTTGAAGCTGATAACCAAAATCAACTAAATGATTATTTAAAAGGAAATATTGATGCGAAAGCTCTAAAATCTACCGCTAGATTATGGCCAAATTACGCAACAGATTACGCCCCTTTGGTTGATTTTGCTAAAGAAAAGCAATTGTCATTTGTGGCAACAAATATTCCCAGAAAATATGCAAACTTGGTTTATAAAAATGGTTTTGGAATTTTAGATTCTCTGTCTGAACAAGAAAAAGCATGGATAGCGCCACTTCCAATCATTTTTGACGCTGAACTTCCCACTTATAAAAACATTTTAAAAATGATGGGCGAACATGGAAGTGATTTATTAGTAAAAGCTCAGGCTATTAAAGATGCTACAATGGCGCATTTCATATTAAAAAATTACCAAAAAGACCACCTGTTTATTCATTATAACGGGGCTTATCACTCCGACCGTTACGAAGGAATTTTATGGTATTTAAAAAGAGAAAGTAGTAAGTATAAATACGGCACCATTTCTACGGTATCGCAAGAAAACATTAACCAATTATCAAAAGAAAATCTAAATCTTGCTGATTTTATTATTTGTGTAGACAGCAACATGACCAATACTTATTGATCCATTCAATGGATGTTTTCTAAATGCTGAAGAGATTTTTAACTTAAACCTATTAGATTAAAAGCTAGTATTGTTTTAATAAAAAGAAGTTTAACGGGTAGAATTTGTTGATATAAAAGCAAAGCAGGACTGGTTTTTTATTATAAACCAGCCCTAGCTTTTCTAAATTTATTTATTGTCGAATTTGAACATGCTAGCCAATTTCTCATCAGAATTAAAAGAAACTTTTAAATCTTTAATAATTCCAGAATCTAAACTGTAAGCCCAACCATGAATACTTAATTCCTGACCTTGATTCCAAGCGTTTTGAATGGTACTGGTTTTACAAAGGTTGTAAACGTTTTCTATCACGTTGTATTCTACAAGTTTGTTGCCTTTTTCTACCTGATCTTCCATCATATCTAACTCAAAGGCGTAAGTTCTGTAAACATCTTTAATGTGACGTAGCCAGTTATCAATTAAGCCGTATTGTTTATTGCTCATTGCGGCCAAAACTCCACCACAACCGTAGTGTCCACAAACAATTACATGTTTTACTTTAAGCACAGCAACCGCATAATCTAAAACACTTAACATATTCATATCTGTATGGATCACCATATTGGCGATATTACGATGTACAAAGATATCACCTGGGTTAGTACCTGTAATTTGATTTGCTGGTACGCGACTATCTGCACAACCAATCCATAATATGGGTGGGCTTTGACCTTTAGCCAATTTCTTAAAATATTCTGGATCTTCTTTTAAGGTATCTGCTACCCATTCTTTGTTCCACTGTAGTAGCTTGTCATAAGTCAACTCTTCAATATTATGACCTATAGAAATATGCTTCTTCTCTTTATTTTCTTCTTTTTTATTTTCCACTTTCTTGATTTCTTTTAAGTTATTAATCATTAAGACAATTCTTTTGGATCTAATGCCATATCACTCAATTTTGGGACTTTGTATGAGGACTTTACATTTATTAATTCCACTTTTATATTTTTTGTGAACGCATTTTTTTCATAATCATGTATAGTATCTAAAACATCTTTATCAATGAATAAAGAATTTGAAGCATCTATAATTACCGTTTTATTTGGTGGCATGTGAGTTAAAACGTATTGTATTGCACCTTTATTCAAAAATGATACTTCTTGTGCCATTTTCAATCTTATAATGTCTGTACCTTCTGATCTATCAATGGTGTAGAAGTAAGGGTTTCTAAAATTAGTACGTAACAAAAAGAAAATCCCAACAGCCAAACCTATTCCAACTCCTATGAGTAAATCTGTAAATACTACTGCTAAAATAGTGACTGCAAATGGAATAAACTGGTCTTTTCCGTCTTTCCACATTTGTGCAAACAAAGAAAATTTAGCCAATTTATAACCCACAAGTAACAAAATTGCAGCTAGGCAAGATAGCGGGATTTTATTTATTAAAACCGGGATAAGCAATACAGCCAACATTAAAAATAAACCATGAAGAATAGCCGAAACTTTAGTTCTTCCGCCTGCGTTTACATTAGCCGAAGACCTTACTATTACGGCTGTCATTGGTAAAGCACCTACTAGGCCAGCAATTGTGTTTCCAATACCTTGAGCTACTAACTCACGATTGGTTGGCGAAGATCTTTTAATAGGATCAATTTTATCTACTGCTTCCAAACTTAAAAGTGTTTCTAAAGAGGCTACAATTGCAATGGTAATGGCAACCGTCCAAAGTTTAGGATTACTTAATGCTGTTACATCTGGAAAAACAAATAAATTTTTAAAATCAGCAAAATTGGTAACCACAGGTATTTGAACCATCTGATCTGGAGCTAGGGCGAAAGAAGTTCCGTTAAATACAATTGCCAAAACAATTCCTAGAGCTACTACAATTAAAGGTGCCGGAATAATTTCTAGCTTTTTAACTTTTGGCCATAAAATGAGAACTACTATTGATAACAAACTAATAATAATTGCTCCGCCATTAAATTTATTAAAAGCAGAAATAATTGCTGAGAATGTATTTTCTTGATCTGGCTGTGCAAAATTTTGATCACCTTCATAATCTGCATCGTAGCCAACTGCATGTGGCAATTGTTTAAGAATTAAGATGATACCTATAGCCGCAAGCATACCAATAATCACACTATTAGGGAAATAATCACCAATGGTACCTGCTTTTAAAACACCTAATAAAATTTGAATTAGACCTGCAACAACTATAGCCATTAAAAAAATATCATAGCTACCTAAATCTGTAATTGCATTTAAAACAATAACAGTTAAACCAGCCGCTGGACCAGTAACACTCAATTGAGAACCGCTTATACTGGATACCACAACACCACCAATTATTCCGCTTAAAATTCCGGCAAATAACGGCGCTCCTGATGCCAATGCAATACCTAAACACAAAGGTAAAGCCACTAAAAAAACTACAATACTTGCAGGAATATCTTTCTTAAGATTTTTCCCAAGAAAATATTTACTCATGCCTTTAGCAGAGTAGGATGATTGATCAGACATAAAATTTGATAAAGTTGAAAACCTTGATTAGTTATTATTTAAAAAAACTAAGCTTGGTTTGGCGGTGGGGTAAGAACTATTGGGAAGTATGTTTTGATATATTTCTTTGAAACAAAATGATAATCTATGTTATCAATTTCTAAAATTGGATTGACTGAGGAATTTTGAATATTAATGAAATCAACTCCTTTATTTGGAAAATTATTTAAATTCTTACTATCAGTATTCTTTTTGGCCTCATTCTCAATTTCTAACTGAAAAATGGCCGCTTTCACTACTTTCTCATCAAGATTTAAAAATACTGGCGCAGAAGCAATGAACATTTTTGCAATAAATATTGCCATGAACAGATTGGTGTACAAAAGTATTTTAAATTTTTTACTCATATCTTAAAGTGTAATATAAACACTTTGGGCTTTAATTTTAACAAAACTAAAAAATTATGTGCTAAATAAACACAATCTAATGTAATTAATTAGTTAAGATATTTTTTTAAAAATTTAGAATTTATGATTAGTAGCTTCATCATAATTTTTATAATTTCACAAATTGCCAATAGACTTAAAGTGGATAAAAAACTTACATTACTCAACACAAAGAGAGAAGAAGCTTTTCTTGGTGGTGGAAAAACCAGAATAGATCAACAACACAATAAAGGTAAACTTACTGCGAGGGAGCGCCTGCATTTTTTATTAGATGAAGGTTCTTTTGAAGAAATTGGAATGTTTGTCTCCCACCGATCTACTGATTTTGGGATGCAATACGAGAAGTACCCCGGAGATGGTGTAATTACAGGTTATGGAACAGTTAATGGCCGATTGGTTTATGTTTTCTCTCAAGATTTCACTGTATTTGGTGGTTCATTATCTGAAACTCACGCCGAAAAAATTTGTAAAATTATGGATATGGCGCTTAAAAACGGCGCTCCATTAATTGGCTTAAATGATTCTGGAGGAGCTCGGATTCAAGAAGGAGTGGTCTCTTTAGGTGGCTACGCAGATATTTTTTACAAAAACACCATGGCATCCGGTGTAATTCCACAGCTGTCGGCAATTATGGGACCTTGTGCTGGCGGGGCGGTTTATTCGCCAGCAATCACCGATTTTATTTTAATGGTGGAGCAAACCTCGTACATGTTTGTTACCGGACCAAACGTAGTAAAAACCGTTACGCATGAAGAAGTAACTTCAGAAGAATTAGGTGGTGCATCTACCCATGCTACAAAATCAGGCGTTACCCATTTCGCTTGCGCAAATGAAATTGATGCCATACAACATTTAAAAAAACTACTGAGTTACGTACCTCAAAATTGCGAAGAACAAACTCCAGCAGAACCCTATGAAATTGGCAACGAAAAAAGGCTGAAACTTAATGAGATAATGCCCGAAAACGCCAACCAACCTTATGATGTAAGAGAAATTATTACCGAAGTAATTGATGCAGATTCTTTTTTAGAAGTTCATAAAGATTTTGCAGAAAATATTGTAGTAGGATTTGCCAGATTAGCAGGCAGAAGTATAGGTATTGTAGCCAATCAACCTGCATTTTTAGCGGGAGTTTTAGACATTCATGCCTCTACAAAAGCGGCCAGATTTGTACGTTTTTGCGATGCGTTTAACATCCCATTATTGGTGTTTGAAGATGTTCCTGGTTTTTTACCCGGCACAGATCAAGAATGGAATGCCATTATTACCAATGGAGCTAAATTATTATATGCTTTTTGCGAAGCCACCGTCCCTAGAATTACAGTAATTACCCGTAAAGCTTACGGTGGAGCTTATGATGTGATGAATTCTAAACACATTGGTGCCGATATGAATTATGCTTGGCCAACTGCAGAAATTGCTGTAATGGGCGCTAAAGGTGCTGCAGAAATTATCTTCAAAAAAGAAATTTCTAAGGCAGAAAACCCTCAAGAGAAATGGTTGGAGAAAGAAAAAGAATACTCTGATATTTTCGCAAACCCTTACAGAGCAGCCGAAAGAGGCTTTATTGACGAAGTAATTGAGCCAGCCGAAACCAGAGTAAAACTGATTAAAGCTTTTAAAATGTTGGAGAATAAGGTGGTGAATAATCCAAGAAAAAAACATGGGAATATTCCATTATAAGTCGATTAAATAAAAAAAAGTAAAACCCCTATGTTAAACAAAAACCTTTTAATTACAGCCTACCTATTTAGCTTAGTTGTTTTAATTATAGCTGTATTGTTAAAAATTCTTCATTTGTCTTTTGGCGAGGATTTTATTGTAGTTGCTTTACTCATTACCATTTTTTTTAGTGCATTGAGCCTCTATGAAATTTGGAGTTCGAAAAGAATAGACCAATCAGAAAAAATAATGTGGACTTTTTCATTTATTTTCTTCAACTCATTTGCAGCCCTTATTTATATTCTAGTGGCCAGAAAAAGGATTCTTCGAGATTTTAAACTTAACATCTGATGATCTTGCATCAAATAGAACAAATTACGCAGGAGCTCACCTGGAAAATTAGACAAAAGGAGTTAAATCCAGAATT
>JBILPO010000373.1:0-2905 GCA_044373805.1 Pelobium sp. | reverse complement strand
TCCTGATTTAGTCCAAAGGGAGCCAATTCATAAAGCAATTGAAGATTTGGAACACAGAGGGGATGAAATTACCCACCAAATTTATCTTGAATTAGGAAAAACTTTTATCACTCCATTTGATAGAGAAGACATCCACACTTTAGCAACTGCTTTGGATGATGTGGCTGATTATATGCATGGAGCATCTAATAGAATTTTGTTGTACAATGTTTTTGAAATGACCGATTCCATTAAAAAACTGGCAGAATTGGTTGCACAAGCTTGTACAGATGTAGATAAAGCCATTAAAGAACTAAAAAATCTTAAAAACATTAGAGTCATTACTGATTCTTGTGTTAGAATTAATAGCATAGAAAACCAAGCGGATTACGTATTTGACAAAGCCATTGGCGATCTTTTTGATTTTGAAGAAGATGCTAAAACCATCATGAAATACAAGGAGGTATTATCTGCATTAGAAACCGCAACAGATATGTGTGAAGATGTGGCTAATGTATTAGAAACCATTTTAGTTAAAAACGCTTAAATTATAATCAACACCTTATAATGGTTACTACCCTACTTGTTATTGTAATTATTTTAGCCATCGGATTTGATTTTATCAATGGTTTTCATGATGCCGCCAACTCGATTGCTACTATAGTTTCTACCAAAGTACTAACCCCTTTCCAAGCTGTATTATGGGCAGCAACTTTCAACTTTGCCGCTTACTTTTATTTTACTGATCATAAAGTGGCCAACACTGTAGCAAAAACAGTATTAGAAAATTTTATCACCTTAGAAGTAGTAATGGCGGGTTTAGTTGCCGCTATTTTATGGAACTTATTAACTTGGTTTTACGGTATTCCATCTAGTTCATCTCACACTTTAATAGGTGGTTTTGCAGGTGCTGGTATGGCTAACGCTTTAATTTTGGGCGCATCGCCTTTTGATGCTGTTAATGGAGGTATCATTTTAAAAACAGTAGCATTTATTGTTTTAGCACCAGTTATAGGGATGATTATTGCTATTACAATCAATCTGCTTATTATTAATATAGCCAAAAATGCTCGGCCTGCTGTTGCAGAAAAATGGTTTAAAACTTTACAATTGATATCTTCAGCTGGTTTAAGTTTTGCTCACGGAGGAAATGATGCTCAAAAGGTAATGGGAATTATATATATTGCTTTATTAGCGAATAATGTATTAACTGCTGGCGATCCCATGCCAGAATGGATTCCGCTTTCTTGTTATGCTGCAATCTCCTTAGGTACCATGAGTGGCGGTTGGAAAATTGTAAAAACCATGGGAACAAAAATCACCAAAGTAACCTCATTGGAAGGTGTAAGTGCCGAGACTGCTGGGGCTTTTACTTTAGGTTTAACAGAACATTTTGGAATACCAGTTTCTACTACCCATACCATTACAGGTTCTATTATAGGAGTAGGATTAACTAAAAGAGTTTCCGCAGTAAGATGGGGCGTTACCTACAGCTTAATTTGGGCTTGGGTTTTAACAATCCCAGTTTCAGCAACACTAGCGGGTATAGTTTTTGCTATATCTCACTACATTTTTTAGTGTAAAACTTACCTCATTTCACTTTAATGTTTTCTAAAATAATTTCTGAAAGTTTTACCAATTCATCTTTTTCGTAAAGCTTATCATAATTTAAAAGGGGAGTTTTCTCTCCTTTTTTGCTTTCATAGTTTATATAGTTCTGGAATATTAAACCATCCGCCTGCTTTAGTTCTTTTACTGCTCTAAAGCGCTCTCCTCCGGTGCTATAGGCAAAGTAATCCATGCTTTGGTCTTGTTGGTCAAACCAAAAGTAATAGACGTCATCATGGTCTTTTCCACCCTTGTCTTCGCTAAAGCGGATTTCAATTTCGTCAAAGTTCTTCCCCTTTATTTGAACGGTTTTTAAATACTTTTTACGCACTGCCCCATCATTTAATTTTAAGGGTAAAAGCACAAAATAAACCACCGAGTTTACTGCCGCAGCATGTTTTAAAGAATCTTTCTCGGTTTGAGGAGTCACCAATCCGTTAATTTCTCTTACAAAACCACGGTTAGATAATTGATCTCTTACCTTTCCTAAACTATCATCAGTAAAAGTGCGCTCGTAAAAATAATTACCGTCGTTATGCTTTACAATGAAATGATAAGCTCTAAAATCAAAGGAAATGGTTTTTTTATTAAGTTGATCCATGCCGTAAAAAGCAATGGATTGATCAATAATTTTTTGAGCATTAGGCTTTTTTGTGCAAGCAGTTAACAAAAAAAGGACAGTTAAAAAAAGTAGAATAGATGGCTGTTTTTTCATTCTTAAATTTAAAGATTTAAACGGATTATTTAACAATAAAGGTCGCAAAGTTTAAGCGCAAAGGTCGCAAAGAAAATTCACGGAGAAGTATAAGCACTTTAGTTCTCTGTGACCTCCGCGTCTCTGTGGTTAAAATTTTTCAGCCAAAATCTATCTGACCTCCGCATTTCCGTGGTTAATTCTTGACACCATACTTCGTAATTTTTTTATGCGAAATCTCTACACAACCATAACTTTATTAAATTGCTCTCTATTTCCTAAATCCATCAAATGAAATTAAGAATTTTAACTGTAGTCTTTTTACTGGCATCTATACTTACACAAGCACAAACATCGCCTCAATACAATGCTGCCGAGGTTTTTCAAGCTATTAAAAAGCTAAATGTAACTGGTAGTGTACTCTACATTGCGGCACATCCAGATGATGAAAACACCAGGTTATTGTCCTATTTAGCCAAAGAGAAGCTATATAAAACAGCTTATTTATCTATTACCAGAGGTGATGGCGGACAAAATTTAATAGGAAACGAGCAAAGTGAAGATTTAGGTTTGATTAGAACGCAAGAGCTTTTAGCTGCCCGCCGAAATGATGGCGCTCAACAG
>JBILPO010000372.1:0-2923 GCA_044373805.1 Pelobium sp. | reverse complement strand
CTTAAATTCAAAGATTTTAAAATCTTAACAGTAGAAGAAAACACTTCATCAGTACTCCAAGCTACGTCGCTAAACAATTGCGGAATGAGTTGTGATAGGCCTAATAAGTAATAACCACCATCTTTAGCAGGTCCAACTACTACTTTGTTAGTCTTAAGCTTGTTAAAAGCTTCTTCTATGATTTCTTGCGTAAGCTCATAACAGTCAGATCCAATAATTACTAATTGCTCATAACCTCTATCAAAAAGTCGTTCAAAAGCATTTTGCATTCGGCCGCCCAAATCACTTTCTAGTTGGTAGGCGGTGTGGTAAATATCATCTCCCCAAGGCATTTTATTGGCTGTCACCTTGTCATAAAACATATACTTATCACAATTTAATTCTCTAGAAATCAGGTTTGTATGCGATAGTAATTCTATGTAAACTTTAAGTGCGTTTTCATTTCCAATGGTTGCAGCTAAACGTGTTTTAGACCGACCTAATTCGGGGTATTTTAAAAATATGATAAGGGCTTTTTTCAATTTTTTTCAATTTTATTGTTGGGATATTGTCCTTATAAACTGAACCTAAACGCCAACGATTTTACTCCTTCTTTCAAATAAAACGATGTTTTGCCAAACACCATTCAGTTTCCCAATTCGTTCTCTGTAACCTACTTTTCTAAACCCCGATTTTTCATGCAGTCGAATACTCGCTTTATTGATCTCAAAAATTCCTGCTTGTAAAATCCATAATCCATTAGCTTCACTTTCCTTTTCTAAATGTTCTAACAATACATAACCCATCCCAAAACCCTGGAACTTTGGATCAATGTAAATGCTAATTTCGGCAACACCACTGTAAACACATCTTTCCGAAACAGAAGATAAAGCCACCCAGCCAGCAACTTTTCCATCTATTTCGCATATTAAGCGGGAGTGTGGCAAGTGATTTTTATTCCAAACGTCCCATTCTGGAACCGAAGTTTCAAAGGTGGCATAACCAGTAGCAATTCCGGCTTCATAAATTTCTTTAACAGCTTCCCAATGTTGGGGCTCCAAATTTTTGATAATCATTAAAATAAATTCTTGTTCTATTTCACATAAACTGTTTTAATATTCACAAACTCATGAATACCAAAAGCACTTAACTCTCTACCATAACCAGATTGATTGATGCCTCCAAAAGGTAATCTAGCATCAGATTTAACCATTTCGTTTACAAAAGCACTTCCAGCTTGCAATTCTTGTTTGGCAATTCGTTCGCCTTTAATAAGGTCTTTAGTAAACACGGCAGATCCTAATCCAAAAGAAGTATCATTGGCAATTTTTATAGCTTCTTCCTCATTTTTTGCTGATATGATGGCTGCAACAGGTCCAAATAGTTCTTCATCATAAGCGGGCATTCCTTTTTTAACATTCGTTAAAATGGTTGCAGGATAAAATGCTCCTTTTCCCTTCGGTATTACGCCTCCCAAAATACATTTAGCTCCTTTTTTTATAGATTTTTTAACCTGTTGGTGCAACTCCTCTCTTAAATCTTCTCGGGCTTGCGGACCAATAGCTGTTTGATCATTCATTGGGTTTCCCATTATTTTTTTAGACATTTTTTGTTTGAACAAGCGAATAAATTCCTTTTCTATAGTCTTAATTACGATAAACCTCTTTGCCGAAATACAACTTTGTCCGCTATTGATTAATCTGGAGTTAACGCAAATTTCTGCAGCTAAATTTAAATCAGCATCTTCTAAAATATGGTAGGGATCACTTCCTCCTAATTCTAAAACTGATTTTTTAATTAATGAAGCTGCTTTTTGAGCTACCATTTTTCCGGCAAAAGTACTTCCGGTTAAGGTTACAGCTTTAATTAAGGGATTTTCTATTATTGGGTTTACTTTTTTGCCACTTATCAAAATACTTTGAAAAACATGAGCGGGAAACCCGGCGGCTATTACCAAATCTTCAATAGCTAATGCACAACCACTCACATTTGATGCGTGTTTTAAAATGCCACAATTACCCGCCATTAAACCAGGAGCTAAAAACCTAAATACTTGCCATAAAGGGAAATTCCAAGGCATAATAGCTAAAACTACGCCCAAAGGTTGAAATGAAATGTAGCTTTTTTTGGCTTCTGTTTCTACTAATTGATCTTTTAAAAAGTCTTTAGAATGAGTGGCGTAAAAATCGCAAACTCCAGCACATTTCTCTACTTCGGCAATACCCGCTTGAAAAGGTTTTCCCATTTCCTCTGTCATCAGTTTAGCCAAACTTTCTTTACTGTCTTTTAAAGCTTTAGATAAATTGTGCATCAGCAAGGTTCGTTCTTTAAAATCAGTTTTTTTCCAATTCAGCCAAGCTTCATGGGTTTCTTTAATCTTATTAGAAATCTCTTTTTTGCTATGTTCTTTATATGTTTTTAATGTTTTTCCGTTATACGGATTGATACTTTTTAGAATCATGATATGTTTTAAAATTGTAACAATTTAAGAATCCTTTTGATTCAATTGATCAAAAAACTATAAAGTTTATTATATTAAGCAGTATATGAGTTATAAAAAGAAATTAAAACATGCTTATCGTAAGGCAGATTATACCATTATTTTAAAAGAATTTTTCTTTATAGTCTTAGGAATCATTTCGGCTAGTTTTGGTTTAAAAAGTTTTCTTTTACCAAATCATTTTTTAGATGGCGGTGCAATGGGTATCTCTCTTTTATTAAACATCAAAACAGGTTATGCGCTTAGTGCACTCGTTATTTTGGTGAACATTCCTTTTGTTTTGTTAGGCTCAAAGCAAATATCTAAAATGTTTGCGCTTAAAACCGTAGCCGCTATTGGTGGCTTGGCTTTAATGGTTTCCTTTGATTTTTTCCCCATTATTACTACAGATAAGTTATTAATAGCTGTTTTTGGAGGTTTTTTCTTAGGGGCTGGAATTGGTTT
>JBILPO010000370.1:0-2926 GCA_044373805.1 Pelobium sp. | reverse complement strand
TGGGTTCTTGATTTACTTCAATATAGTTGTTGATTTTAAAAACAGCTAGTTTTTGATCTTGAGCAGATAATGATGATATTGGAATTGAGATAAATTTACCTCCAAATTGTTCCAAAATAATTTTATCCTCAATACTTTTAGAAAAATTACCCCTTATTGTTTTTCCATTAGCTAAGCTCCAACTATTTAAAATATCGCCTCTTTGAAAATGACCGCCTGTATGGGCAGATAGAAGTTGGCTAGAAAAACAAAAAAAGACAATTAATACACTTGAGAAATACTTTTTATTTGACTTTTTAACAATCATTAATTTTTAATTTAAAATATGGTTTGATTATTTGTTAGGATTAAAATAGTAACCGATAAAGTAACGAATTACCCTATTAATAAAATTATTTTTTTTAACAACTTTACTTAAGGGTAGGCTAGCTACTACAATCCACTCCTTTTATCAAATGAGTAAATAACTTATCACCACGTCTTAAACTTTCTTGTATACTACAAAAAAAGGCACCCTTTCGAGCGCCTTCTTCCCTATTTTCTAATTAAAGAAAATTACATTTTGAGACCTATTTCTCTCAATCGCTCGTCTAAATAATCGCCAGCGGTAATATCACTATATCCTTTTGGATGCTCATTATCTACACAAGACGCCAAACAAGTTAAATCCATATTAGATTTTGGGTGCAGAAAAAACGGCACCGAATAACGGGAATTTTTCATCATCTCTCTTGGTGGATTTACCACTCTATGGGTGGTAGAACGCAATTTATTATTGGTTAAGCGCTGCAGCATATCGCCTACGTTTACTACAATATCTTCGCCTTGCGCCTTAATAGCAAACCATTCGCCTTCGCGTGTTAAAACCTCTAAACCATCGGCACTTGCACCAATTAACAAGGTAATCAAATTAATATCTTCATGTGCGCCAGCTCTAACTGCATCTGCAGGTAAAGCATCAGGGTTTTCTATTGGGAAGTAATGAATACCTCTTAAAATTGAGTTCCCATTATGTACTTTATCTTCAAAATAATTGTCTGGTAAACCTAAATAAACAGAAATGGCATTTAAAATATGCTTTCCTGCTACTTCTAATCTCTGATAAGTTTCTTTGGTGACCTCGTTAAAGCCTAGGTATTCTTCTATTAAAACATTATCTGGGTATTCTTCTTTAATTGGATCACCATCTTCTACATATTGACCAGTTTGCCAAAATTCTTTTAAATCTGGTGTTTTAGAATCTTTTGCCTTTTCACGACCTTTAGAAGTGTAACCTCGTTGGCCAGCCAATTCCACCTTTTCATATTTCAATTTAGCCGCTTCTGGCAAGGTGAAAAAGTTTTGAACTTCCTGATATAGTTTGTTGATCAAATCTTGACTTAAACCATGATTAGTGATGGTTACAAAACCGGTATCATTAAATGCCGAACCAATATTGTCAGAAAATTTCTTTTTTTGTTCTGAAGAACCGTTTAAGTAATCGTTTAAATCTAAGCGAGGAATATTTACATGGCCCATCTTTGTCTCTGTTTTGTTAACTCCAAAAATATATGGATTATGTGGAAAACTGAAATTTTTAGAACTTTTATTTCAATTTATTAATGATTACTAATGAGTTACGTTATCCACATTTTATAAAATTAAAAATTATTATCGCTCTCAAGAAAATGAACTTCTATATTTTAACAAAATTTAAATTTTTAAAAAACAGATAAACAAGGGATTACAATTATTAAAAGAATTTTACTCAAATAATTTTACATTTTTTTTGGTAATTTAATTTTAAAGTCTACTTTTGCAATCCCAATCAGAGACAGAATATGTTTTTGAGAACCAAAAAAAGGGAGATTAGCTCAGCTGGTTCAGAGCACCTGCCTTACAAGCAGGGGGTCACTGGTTCGAACCCAGTATCTCCCACAAAAAAGCCGACAATAGTCGGCTTTTTTTATTGCTTATGTTTTTTGTTTACATTCTATTTTCTCAATCCTTAAATAAATATTATATCGGATTTACTTCTGATCTAAAAGATAGATTAAGAAAACATAATTCTAATCATAAAGGCTTTACTGGAACACGCTCTGATTGGATAGTAAAATATACCGAAAAATTTGAAACAAAAATTGAAGCCCTAAATAGAGAGAAACAAATTAAAAATTGGAAAAGCAGATTAATGATCGAAAAGCTATTTGATTAGCTCAACAGCTTCAGAGCATCCCGATTTTTTCAATCGGGAGGGTCACTGGTTCGAACCCAGTATCTCCCACAAAAAAGCCGACAATAGTCGGCTTTTTTTATTGCTTATGTTTTTTGTTTACATCTTAATTCCCCACTCCTTAAGCATTGGTCTTCCCAATAAAGCATTGGCTTCATCATCATTTTTAAACTGCTCTTTTTTGGGATTCCATTGCAAAGGTCTTTTTAGCTCATAGGCTATATTGCCAATATTACAAACCGACGCAGTACGATGACCAATTTCAACATCACAAATAGGCTGAGTGCGTTTACGCATTGCGTTTAAGAAATCCTTATAGTGATTTTCACTTTTGTAGACATGCTTTTCTGTTTCTCCAATTTTTCTATCCTTAACAGAAACCGGAGTAGTTTCTATTTTACCTCTGGCAACTCGTAATTCGCCTTCTGTGCCGGTAAATAGAACAGCATTATTCCACTCCCAACTTTCGTGAGTCATGGTCACTCCATTTTCATATTTATAAGTTAAAAATGGATGTTCTTTGCCGTCAGGAGCAAATATTTCTACTGGACCGCTGTTATCCATATCTAAAGCCCATTGAGCAATATCAAACATGTGTGCACCCCAGTCTGTCACCATTCCTCCACCAAATTCTTTATATATACGCCATCTAGGAAAAACATCCAGAGTAATAGGCGGAGCTAAAACGGCATTAAATGGCACTGCCTCATTTGG
>JBILPO010000371.1:0-2926 GCA_044373805.1 Pelobium sp. | reverse complement strand
TTCAAAGGTTAGATAACTCTATAACAGATTGTGTTTTAAAGATAGCTGTTTTACTTTGTTATAAAACTGATTGGAATTTAGGATACGGATGTTTATCAGTTGGAGGATTTAATAAGCATAGACTTAAAAACCGATAAAGCAAAAGCCGCCTTATTCTATTTCTAAGGCTCGGAAGACTTGCTTTAATTGGGAACAATTTTGAAAAAGTTCAACATTATAGCATTTTTTGTTTTTCTAACTCTTTATCTATTAAAAAAATTACGCTCTGTACTTTGTTTCCAAACATATCAGCAGCCCAATTTTTAGGCTTGGTTAATTGATCTAAAATTAAAAATAAAGCAAAACCCTCATCTTGCGACCACCATTTCCCCTTACGCCTAATTCCTTCTATTAAAATCTTTCTTTCTAAGTTGGCGCCTTTTGGGTGCATCAGCCATACATACATAGAATATTGTCCTAAACCTTCCATTGTAAGAAAGAAATCATCAATTTGATTCAAATTTTTATATTGTTCTTTAAAGAATTCTTTATGGCGCTGATTTCTAATGCTTAAACCTTCATTAACATCATATTTATCTAAAATATTAGTTTTTGTTGCGTTGTAAAAATGTTGAATTTCTTTATTGTAGTACTTTATATAGTTAGAGTCCTTTACAAAAATATGTTGCACTAGGTCATCGCTAAATTCAATACCAAAATTATTTTGCTGCTCATAAATTGCTATTTGCTTACCAAAATTTTGCATCTGTTGAGAATGGGAAAACTCATGAATAAAAACACCTGTAACTAGGTTTTCTAAGCCTAATTCTTCACTTTTGATTCCTGATTTTTCCCAGAAACTAAATAAGGGCATGATAAAAAAGGATTTATCATTTCCATCAGGAATTTGAGCCGCAAAAGACATTAAATTTACTGGTACTGTAGCTCCATCAGGTAAAGTAATGTTGTTATGATGTAGCGCTTTTTTCCAAGTCAAATAGAGGTTAATGAGGTTTGGTCCTTTTACTTCCGTTCCATTTGTAATGGTAACCGCTGAAGTAGAATAAACATATTTATCATCAAAGAAAACAAACACTACCGGTTTTGTTTTTTTGATTTTATAAATGTCTTTACTTATTAATTTCCAAGCAGAAAACCACTTATTTACATCATTATAAAATGCGCTATCTCTTAGTTGATTATCAGTTTTGTTTTGTCCGTAAATAGTTAAACTGAAGAAGCAAAAAATAGAAAGTAAAAATGCTTTTATCATAACAAGATTTTTTAATAACAATTTATCTAATGATAGATTAATAACATTCTAAAATGTTACGATGTGGATCAAATCAATACGCCCATTCTAGAGTTAGTCTTAGTTTAATGAATTTTTATTTTTAAAATGAGTTGAAAAACATCAATCGAAGCAATTTAACCCTCATTTTAGGTTTTGGGTTAGGGATTAAAGCGGCATCCTTTTTGTTTGTCATGCCGAGCGGAGTTGAAGGACAGCAAACAAAAAGATAGAGCGTAAAGCCCGGCCCCTTGCTGCAAGCTTGGGGAACCTCCACACAACTATTTTTAAACCCTCTTCATTTTCTATTTTATGATATGCGTCACATTTTACACCACCTTAGGTCATTCTACTGTCACAGAAATTCAAATACTTTTACCGCAAATAAAAAAGGATTAACACAACATTATGCAGCCTGATAAATTTTACTACGACAACAAAATTGTAAGAAATTTTGCCATTGCCACCATTGTTTGGGGAATTATTGGAATGACTGTGGGTTTACTAGTAGCCACACAGCTTTTTAGTCCTTCTATGAACTTGGGCAACCAATTTACTTCTTATGGTAGAATAAGACCGCTACACACCAATGCGGTAATTTTTGCCTTTGTAGGCAACGCCATTTTTATGGGCGTCTACTACTCTTTACAAAGGCTTGTAAAAGCCCGAATGTACAGTGATGTATTAAGTAAAATACATTTTTGGGGCTGGCAGCTCATCATTGTTTCTGCAGTAATTACTTTGCCTTTAGGTTTAACTACTTCGCATGAATATGCTGAATTAGAGTGGCCTATAGATATTGCCATTACTTTAATTTGGGTGGTTTTTGGTATCAACATGTTTGGCGCAATTATTAAAAGAAGAGAACGCCATTTGTATGTTGCTATTTGGTTTTACATTGCCACGTTTGTTACCATTGCGGTTTTGCATATTGTAAACTCTTTTCAATTACCTATTTCTGCTTTTAAAAGTTATTATTTATATGCTGGCGTACAAGATGCTTTGGTACAGTGGTGGTACGGCCATAATGCGGTTGCGTTTTTCTTAACCACCCCATATTTAGGGATGATGTATTACTTTTTACCTAAGATGGCTAATCGCCCTATTTACTCTTACAGGTTAAGTATACTTCACTTTTGGGCTTTAATATTTATTTATATATGGGCAGGCCCTCACCATTTATTGTACACCTCTTTACCAGACTGGGCGCAATCTTTAGGCGTTGCATTTTCTATTATGCTAATTGCACCAAGTTGGGGCGGTATGATTAACGGCTTGTTAACCTTACGTGGCGCTTGGGATAAAGTTAGAGATGATGTAACCTTAAAATTTATGGTGGTTGCTTTAACTGCTTATGGTATGGCTACTTTTGAAGGTCCTTTATTATCCTTAAAAGGAGTAAACGCCATTGGTCACTTTACAGATTGGATTGTAGCCCACGTACATGTTGGCGCTTTAGGTTGGAACGGATTTTTAACTTTTGGGGTTTTGTATTGGTTAATTCCAAGAATTTACAGAACAGAATTATATTCTAAAAAACTTGCTGGTTTCCATTTTTGGATTGGCACTTTAGGAATCCTGTTTTATGCAATCCCGTTGTATTGGGCTGGTTTTACACAAGGCCTAATGTGGAAAGAGTTTACGCAAGATGGATTA
>JBILPO010000369.1:0-2930 GCA_044373805.1 Pelobium sp. | reverse complement strand
CAACGCTGGCGGTACCATCGAATATTTTTTGAAGATGCTCTGAAACTGATTCCTCTTCTGAAGCGATATATAATGTGGCGCCCCTACTAAGAGTACTGAAAATAGAGGTCACTGTAAGGTCAAATGCGATAGACGTAAAAAGCGGACAATTCCCAATATTATCGGAAGTAAAATAATAATCTTCAGTCCATTTTACATAATGCAAAAGATTACTCATACTTATTTTACATCCTTTTGGATTTCCTGTAGTACCCGAAGTGTATATCACATATACAATTTGATCTGGCTTCCACTGGGGCAGACTGCAAGGGGACTTAACTTTTGTTGATTTCTCTATGAGGGTATCTATATGGGTTGTATTAATGATGGGTAATGTCATCATTGTGGAGGAAGAAGAAACAGAACCCGGGTTATTATTTCCACTAAAAGTGGTATCCGAAATCAATAAATTAGCATTCGAATTTTTCAAAATATGGTTAATACGGCTTTCGGGATATTCGGTGTCAATGGGAATATAAGTAGCACCAGACATCATTACCGCCCAAATAGCTTTTATTAGTTTATCGCTTCTCCGCAAATGAATAGCTACAATGTCACCTGACTTAATGCCATATTGGGTAATTAGTACATCTGCAATTGCCCACGAATTACGATATAACGTTTGATATGAAATGGTCTGATTATTATAAGAAATGGAAATTTTATCAGGATTTTTCAAACTAGCTTCAGAGAATAAATCCGGCATTGATTTATACGGGATTTGAGCTATTTTCCCCCTTCCTACAGATTCCAAAAGGTGCGTTTTCACCTTAATATCTGCCAATTCTATAGATTGAAAATGGGATATATCGCCGCTTTCAGTAATTTTTACAATCAGTTGTTGAAATTGTGAGGCAATGGCTTGCGCTGCATCTTTATGAAAGGCGGTAGAATTAAACTGAATTGACACCTTACACAGTTGCTCTTTTTCTGTAATAATTAATTTAAGACTAGCTGGCTCACTACAAGATAAGGAATCAATTACCGTAATTTTATTTTGATGCCATTCAGAAGGGAACAGATCATGGTTTAAATATTCTATAGCTGTATGAGAGAAAATCTGGCTATCCATTTCATGATTAAAATATTCACGGTAAGATTCCAACAATTCTAACTTATCAGACCAAGAGGCTAAGTTTTGGGAATATTCTCTACTTTCTTCGATGATATTTAGAGGAATACTTTTTGAGAATGGCCCCAGTATTTGTCTGAATTCTTCAAATTGGCGGCCCGAAGAAACCCAAGCAGATTGCCACTTCTGTTCGTTATAATGCTTATTCAATAAAAATCGCCAGGCCATCCAAAGCAATTCATTGCTTTGGGTGTTTAGGCTAGCTGCAACTTGCTGAAAAAATTCGGAAGGAATAACCAAGTCTATGGATTTGTAGTTTTCCCAGTTTTGTATTGGATCTCCACTTTGTAAATTTTGATTGGAAACCTTCTTAGAATCAGTGACCGTCCAAAGGTTTACCAGTTCGGCAGGAATTTCGGTTGAATTTTCTGTAAGGCTTTCCAGCCATTCTAAATATTGAGCAAACTGTAAGGTTTCTTCTTCCTTATTTGAATTCTCACAACCCTCCCCTTCAATAAGTAAATGAATTAAACAATGAATAGACCAAGTATCAAGAAGAGTAATTGGCGAGGCTATTCCTAAATATTTCACCTGACCATTACTTACAAAAGCAATCAATTGAATACTTTCCGTAACTTCTATGCATGATTTTTTATGCTCATCAATTATTGCAAATTCATTTAAATCAGAACAATCTCTAACAACTACCGAAGCTTTTTTTTCATTTGCTACATTTTGAAATGGATGTTTGAAATTTTCACGGTATTCAAAATTAGTTTTTAAAATATCATGGTTGTTAACAAGAACTTGCCATCTAGTTTCCAAATTAGATAACAAGAAAGATTGATCTATACGAAACAAGACATAATTTAATAAGCAAGTTTCCCAATGTTGTTGGAAGATTCTTTTTTGTACTGGAGAGGTATTATATAATGGCATAAAAAAATTAATTCTTTTTAAAAAAATTACGGATACTGGCAGCTTGCTCCAACTGCATTTTCTTCTTTTCATTTGCATTTAAGGCAACAAACAACTCAGAAATGGTTATAAATGGCCTTTCATTTAATATAAGAAGCATTTTCTCGAATCGTTGCAAATGTTTTTTAATAGTTGGCAAGGAGAAAAATTCAGGATTAAACAGACACTGAACAGAAAGCTCCTTATTGTTTAGCTTAAAGTGAAACTCGAGATCGAATTTCCGGGCCATAAAATCATCTTCAATGCCATCGCTGGAAACAATTAAGCCTTGCAGATGATGCTCTTCAGTTCCATAATGCAAATCAAAGTCGTCTAATTGTATTTCAACCAGCGCCTTATCACCCAATTCAATGCTAGATGGAATCCATTGCGCAGAGAAGTCGGATATATTATTAGGATCAATAATGCTGATATATTGTTGCTGAATACCTGATATTACCTCATGAACCATTTGTTGTTGATCAGCACTAATAGTTAAGGGTATCACATTCATGAACAAACCGATGGTAGAATTCCATCGGGCCTCATAACGCCCGTGTAAAGGCGTTACAACAGAAAGCTTTTCTTGCTGGGTATGCTGTAACAAAGTCAGCATTTGAAAACCACTAATTAAGGGTAAATAAGGAATGGAATAAGTGGATGACAATTGAGTTAATGCCTTATGGATATTAAGATTAAAGTTAAAACCAAAATTTGTGTTTCCGCTAATTTCTTGTGTCTGAAGCTGATCCCTAACTAAAGCAGAAGCGGCAATTAATTTTCTGTCAATATTTACAGGAGCTGATTTAGAAAGCAATAAAGCATAATCATCATACGCTACAATCTCCTGGAATTTAATATC
>JBILPO010000031.1:0-10307 GCA_044373805.1 Pelobium sp. | reverse complement strand
TTTAAATTTTGAAATTAAAAGTAGTTACAGTATACTCATTAGAAGTACCGATAAAGGAGGATTAACCGTAGAGAAAATATTTATAATTACAATAAGCGATTTAAATGAAGCTCCTAGTGAGTTAGCAATTAGCAACACCACAATTAATGAGTACAATAAACGCAATGCAGTAATAGGAAATCTAAGTGTTTCAGATCCAGATGCCAGTGAAAGCCACACCTACACTTTAGTTAGTGGCACCGGAAGTACGGATAACAGCTTGTTTAGCATAGAAGGTAATACGCTAAAAGCATCTCAAGTATTTTATTTTGCAAACCAAAACAGTTACACCGTGAGGGCAAGAGCTACAGATAATAGCGGATTATTTACAGAAGCAACTTTCATTATATTAATAAACGATGTATCTGAAGAAACGACTGTTTTAGCTCAAAACTTACTAACTCCAAATGGAGATGGCTTCAATGATATATGGGAAATACCAAATATTGAGCAGTTTCAAAATAATGAAGTAGTTGTTTATAACCGTGGAGGCAAAGTTGTTTACAATAGAAAAAAATATCAGAATACTTGGGATGGCAGCGATTATAGCAAAGCGTTAGAGATCAATAAATATTTACCAAACGGCACCTATTATTACAACATTATTTTGAACCCCGGCGATACTCCTATCAAAGGTTTTATCACAATTTTAAGATAATTTGATTAGTATAAAAATCATGAATAATAAATATATCATCAACTTTTGTTTAGGCATAATACTCGCTGCGGCTGGCTTATCATCGTTTGCACAAGTAAATCCACAAGGATCAATTTATTTTCAAAATCAGTATTTAGCAAATCCTGCTATGGCAGGCTTAAATAAGGGATTGAGTTTAAATTTGGGCTATAAAAATGAGTGGAATGCTTCAGAGGGGTCTCCCGTTAATCAATCCCTAACCGCTGAATCGAGATTCTTTAAAAAATTAGGCCTAGGGATTGCACTTTTAAATGATGATGCTGGGTTACTTAAACGTAATAAGTTGACAACTAGCTTAGCATATCATATTCCGCTTAGCGATCCATCAGAACATCTTAGTTTTGGAGTGTCTGGGGTTTTGTTTATGCAAAGCCTCAACAATGAAGAGATTATAGCCAATCCAAATGACCCCATTATTATCGCTTTCCAAAACAAGAAGAATGTGCTTGATACAGACTTTGGTTTAGCTTACAGCAAGAAAAACATCACATTTCAGGCTGCTTTGTATCAACTTAAAAATATATTAGACAATAACAATACTGTTCCAAATGAATATGGATTGTTTTATATTTCAATGGGATATCGTTGGAACAAACAAAATTTCAGCATTAGCCCAATAGTATCTCTCCGTGGCATCCGCGATTATCAAGATGTTATTGATTTAGGTACCGAATTAGGTATTGCTGAAAATAAAATTAAATTCAGCGCCCTTTATCATACAGACCAAAGTGCTACAGCAGGAATATCTTATAGCTATAAAGGCAAATTTCAGATCTTAAGCTTATACCATACAGCAAGTAAAAAATTGACTTACAGCACTGGAAACACCTTTGAATTGGCCTTTAATTTAAAGCTTTTTGGTACAAGTGAATAAATTAAAAACTAAATGAACCAAATATCACAAGTCTTATTAACGCTCTTTTCTTTCATACTTTTTGGCTTTTCAACTTACGCTCAAACTTGGGAGGTTGGAAGAACCTACCGGGATGAACAGAACCGAACTGAATTTACTGTAGGCAATATTCCATTAGTAATTAGTGTTCCACATGGAGGGTCTCATATGCCAAATGATATTCCTGATAGAGATTGCCCAGACGTGGTAAAGGCCTTTGACATCAAAACAATAGAACTAGCCCGAGAAATTGAAGTTGCTTTTTTGAAAAAATATGGTGTCCGTCCTTTTATTGTAATTTGTAATATTTCAAGAAAAAAAATAGACCAAAACAGAGAAATAGAAGTAGCAACCTGTGGAAATGAGGAAATGAAAAAAGTGTGGCACAACTACCACAACTATCTAGATACAGCCCTATCAATAGCGACTAAGCAATTTGGAAGTTGTACTTTTATTGATTTACATGGACATGGACATGCCAAGCAAAGACTCGAAATTGGGTATTTAATTAAGGCGGAGGATTTAGTAGCCTTAGGAACTAAAAAAGAAAAGCCAGATTTACGTTCAGTCTCTTCTGTAAATAACCTACCGCTTAGTGACAAAAAAGATATTTCTTTTAAAGATTTAATGATAGGAGAAAAATCTTTTGGCACTTTAATGGCTAATCAGGGAATTGCAGCCATCCCAAGTAAGCAAGATCCATTCCCAGTAGGAGACGATAAATATTTTAATGGTGGTTATAATACAAAACGTTACACGTCTGCAAACTATCCTAAAATTTCGGGCTGGCAAATAGAATCCAATTACAAGGGGGTGAGAGATGAAGTTGGTCGTCCGGCGTTTGCTAAAGCTTTTGTTAATACCATGAGTGAATGGTTAGTTTGGTATAATAAATTCACTTTTCCAATCTCTAAAGAATATTGAAAAGGCTAACAATAAAAAAATCTACCTCCCCTAAAAAAACTTCATTACTTTTCTCGTCTTAAAATAACTTTACATAAACAGTAAATAAGATGAAAGAACAAAAGATTTTAAAAATTGTGTAAACTTGAGTTGGAAAAGATGATTTTGAAAGTGCTATCAACTAAAGCGTAAAATTTTAAACTATTAAGCCCAATTGCAATAAAAATAATTTGTAATTCTTTATAAAGATTGCTGTAGGCAGCGGAAGATATATTTAAAAAGGTTAATTCACTTTTTTAAACGTGATGGTTTTACATAGAAATTCAAACTTCCAATAGCCTTTAACTTCTAATAGACCATTATTATTAAAATAAACTACGGAGCTCCAATGCCTACCAGATTTTGGATCGTAAATTACCCCATCTTCCCAACGTTTCTCATTAGCGTTAAATTTTAAATCTTTTAACACATCTAAACCCAAAATTTTTCTTGCTCTTAAGCTATGAATAGGATTATGTTCATCCAGACGGACATTCATGGGTTTACTACTATCATCGGCATCATCAAACCAAATTATTTTAGCCTTAAACTGATCGCCATTTTTATATACATGTACTATTAAATTTTGCTCAGTAGACATCCATTTACCAATAATTTGATCTTCAGTCAATCGCTTATCCTCTGCCGTATTAATTGTAGGAATAGCTAAAAAGAAGATTAATATAATTTGGAGGAAATACATGATGGATAATTTAAAAATTAGCTTTCTTTAATAATCTTAAAAACTATCTAAATATAGCTTATAAGTAGCAAATTTAGTAAGTAGTCTAGAAATTTAATGCCCTAAAATAAAAAAATCAACTGATTTTAACCTAACCTATTTAAGGTATACTCCCTCTTATAAAAAATTAACTAAATACCCAACTGCCGCTAGAATTGAGCTTTAACTTTCTATTCTAAAATGGATTATTTACATGAAAACCCAGTAAAATCCGGATGAGTAAGAAATAAATAAGATAACGTTTAGCGTGTTTAAACGTCCAAAAACTACTTCCCGTAAAAAGCTTTCATCACTTCTTGGGCTTTTTTATTTTGTGGAGTCCAATCGTTGTTATTGGCGGGGTCCATCCGGCGGAAAGAGGTGTACCATTTCCAGGCAAAGCCACCTGCAAACCAGTTTTCTTGCCAAAAGGTTTTAAACAACGCTTCGTAGGCGGTGGCTTGCGCATTATGATTGGTAACTACAGGTTGGTTTTCCTTTTCCCATGAACGCCAAGCGGGTTGATCCATGCTGCGGTAGCCATATTCGGTAAACAAAACAGGTTTACCTATTTTATTGCTGTACTTTTTTAGTTTGTCTTTAATGGGTTTCCAATTTTTTTGCAAATCTGAAATAGATGGATTTTGAGCTTCGGATAACGGGAAATAACCGCTCATGCCTACAAAATCTAATTCTTTCCAAAAGGAAACTTGTTCATAATCGTCCCAATTAGCGCAATAAGTTAATTGCCCTTTATATTGGTTTCTGATATCTTTAATTAAAGCCGACCAAAAATCGGGACGCTTTTTAGCGGCATTTCTATATTCGGTGCCAATGCAAATCATTTCGGCGCTTTCTTCTGCAGCCACCTTCACAAAATACATGATGTATCTTTTATAATCGGTTTCCCAGATTTTCCATTCTTCTTCGGTAGTTAAATCAAAATCGCCAATCCAGCCCCGCTGCATCCAAACTTGGGGCTTAATCATCACTTTTAAACCTGCTTCATGTGCTTGCTTAATGTTTATTCTTACGCCTTCTACAGATTCGCCCCAATATTGCCTATCAGGCTCATAATTTACATTTGCCAAGCCTACTTTACTAAAGGCATAAGGCACAAAAGCCACCCAAGAAGAGTTAATTTGTTTTAATCCGTTTGTCCAAGTGTTGTCTATAGCCCTTGAAGGCGCTACAAAATTAACCCCATTTATTTTTGCTGTAGCAGCATACTTGGTTTCTCCTTTTTTCGAATTACTAGCAAAAGAAGCCTCGGAATTCACTTTTTGAGATTCTGCCTGCGAGCAAGAAATAAAAAAAACAACCGCTGTTAAAATAAATTTAATATTACCTATACGCATATTTGGATGATTTATATCTCTTTTAACTCTGCACTTTAAACTTTCAACTTCAATTAGCTACCTCACCTGCCCACTTCCCTTAACTATCCATTTTTCGGTCACTAATTTTTCTAAAGCAAATGGGCCTCTGGCATGTAATTTTTGAGTTGATATTCCAATTTCGGCTCCTAAACCAAAAACGCCTCCATCTGTAAAACGGGTAGACGCATTGGCGTAAACTGCTGCGGCATCTACTTCATTTAAAAACTTTTCTATATGAGCTGCATCTTCAGAAATAATGGCCTCTGAATGTTTAGAGGAATATTCTTTAATGTGCTCCAAAGCACTCTCTAAATTATTAACCACTTTTACCGAACACTTTAAGGCTAAAAACTCGCGACCAAAATCTGCAGGTGCTGCTTTTACCAGATAAGGATAATTTGCGTTTTTTAACAATTCAAAGGCTTGTTCATCAGCAAAAATTTCTACCTCATACTCAGCTAAAGCCTTAGCCATCAGAGGAATTAAACTTACCGAAATAGATTGATCTATTAATACTGTATCTAAAGCATTACAAACCGATGGACGAGAAACTTTGGCGTTGCAAATAATTTTTGCAGCGTTTTCTAAATTGGCCGTAGCCTCTACGTAAGTATGGCAAACGCCTGCTCCGGTTTCTATCACCGGCACTTTAGCGTTTTTCCTAACAAATTCTATGAGCTGTTGTGAGCCTCTGGGAATTAAAATATCTACGTATTTATCGGCGCTAAGCAATTCTTGTACATGCTTTCTATCTGTTGGTAAAAGTTGTACAATATTGGGATTCAAACCAAACCCTAACAATACTTTTTGAATGATATTTACCAAACAAAGGTTGGTGGCTTCGGCATCCGAGCCACCTCTTAACAAGCATACGTTTCCAGATCTGATGCAAAGTGAGGCCACATCTAACGTTACATTTGGGCGAGACTCATAAATTACACCCACCACGCCTAAAGCAACGGTTTTCTTTTGAATAAATAAGCCATTATCTAAATGAGTTTCTGAAATGACTTTCCCGGTTGGGTCATCTAATTTAGAAACCTCAATAATGCTTTGCGCCAGTCCTTTTATCCTATCTTCATTTAATAGCAATCGATCTTTTTTAGGATCTTCATCTGCCATTTTATCTAAATCTTTCTTATTTTCTGAAATAATAAAGGCTGTATTTTTATCAATCTCATGTGCTAGTTTCTCTAAAACCTGCTGCTTCTTTTCCGCCGACAATATTTTAATTTGCGTAGTGGCCTCAGCTGCATTTTTTAATAATTGGGTAATATTCTTCATTTTTTTAGATCAAAACGATGTCATCTGCATGAGCAATTTCTATATTTTGCTTATTGGTTAGTTTTTTAAGACTTAATGAGTCTATTTTAGATTTTGCTACCGCGATGGTTTGATTTTCTGCATCAACAATTTCAAAAACTTCGCCTGCTTCAAAATCTCTGATAATTTTAACCATACCAACGGCTAATAAACTATGTCTTTTTTGTAAAGCTTTGCAGGCGCCTTCATCAACTTGTATTTGTCCACGCACTAAACTTCCACTAGCTAACCATTTATTACGGGCAGAAATATTGCTACTTTGAGGCATACAAATAGTGCCTGTTTCTCCTTTTACTGCTTTTATTATTCCGTTTTCTGTTCTTCCTCCAAATATTACGGCTTTAATTCCCATTTGAGTAGCCAACCTGGCAAAGGTGAGCTTAGAAGTCATTCCACCTAAACCTACCGCTGATTTTTCTTTTTTAGCAAAAGACAAGGCTTCTTTATCAATTACTTTTAATTCTTTAATCAGTTTGCCTTGATTATCTAAAACGCCAGGAACTGAGGTGCTGTATAAAATTAAATCGGCACCAAAACCTATAGCAATTAAGGTGGCCAACTCATCATTATCAGAAAACTTTAATTCTAAATTACTCACCACATCATTCTCATTCGCAACCGGAATAATTTGATTATTCCACAACTCTTCATAAGTTTTTTTAAGCTGTAAAAACTGTGTCCGGTTAGAAAAATGATGCCTTTCGCACAAGCTTTGCGCTATAGAAATATCATAAGGAGCAAAATAATGGGCATAAGTTTGTAGTAAAATAGGATTACCAATAGCCGCGGCCGCTTTTCTTTCGCTTAAAGTGCCACTATAATTTTTAAGCTTTTTCTTCCCTGCGGCAACTGCCCCAGACGAAACTAAGACAATATTATAGTGGTGATTTAAAGCCGCAACTTGTTGTGCAATAGACGCAATTACGCTTTCGTCCAGCTCGTGAGTTGGCGTGGTAATGGCGGCAGTGCCAAATTTGATAACGAGAATAGGTTTTTTCAAAATTCAATAATAAAGCTCTAAATTATAAATAGCAGGCTTAAATATTAAATTATAATGTTTTTATTATTTGAGAGCGTGTTTTTTAGCCACGAATTGCACAAATTTTCTCGAAGCTTTGGTGATAATGTTTATATCATTTTATTTTCTCGGCGGTAATGCGTTTGGGTTCTGCATCCATGGTTTCAAAAACCAATTGGTTTGGGTTTAATTCCTTAATCAAAAACGGGATTTTTCTTTTGACATTCGCTTCCAAAACTTCTTCATATCTAATGATTTGATCTTCGAGATAGAACGTTCCATGTGACAATATTACTCCACTCGAGTAAATCTCGGCTTTACCCTCTTTTTGAAAAACAATATAGGGTTGTTGCGCATCGATAAGAGCAGACGATGATGCATCTGAAGGTTTATTGACCGGTTCATATTTGATGTATTTCCACTTTCCAATTAAATCTTCTTGCTTAATTCCTGGTTGACAAGAAGTAAATCCGATGATAAAGAGCAATAAAAAGTACTTTTTCATTGGATTATATGGTTAAGGCATGTGAGGACACAGACCAAGGAATAAATTATTCGGCTCCAAGCTCTAGAATCCTATCAAACTCTGCTTGTTTTAGCTGCATTACTGATAATCGGCCTTGCCTTACCAAAGCAATATCGCTTAATCTTTCATCTTTTTTGATGGTTTCTAAGCTCACCGGATTTTTTAAAGTCTCAACCGGAACTAAGTCAACCACCACCCAATTTTTATCTTCAGTTGTGGGGTCTTGATAAAACTCTTTTACGACTTTTGCTACGCCAACTACATTTTTACCTTCATTGCTATGATAAAAAAGCACTAAATCACCTTCTTTCATTTCTTTGAGGTTATTGCGGGCTTGATAATTTCTTACACCATCCCAAAAAGTACGACCGTCTTGATTAAATTTGTCCCAACTGTATTTAAAGGGTTCTGATTTTACTAAAAAGTATTGCATGCTCATTAAGTTATAAGTTGAAAGTAATAAGTTAAAAATTAAAAACTTGAATTAAATTTTAGTGAATGATTTTAAAAATCAATTCTTTCAATAAGTCGCCGTGTTCTGTATTTCCGGTTGAATCAACGCCTTTTGATTTTAAGTCATAAGCTCTTAATAAGGAAATCACTTCAAAAGTTTTTCCGAGATTATAATTTCTAGCGGCTACATCAAAATCTTTCACAAAATATGGGTTTACGCCCAATTCTTTAGCCAATTGAGATTTATCAGTTACATAATGATATTTTAAAATTTTGGTAAAGTAACCCGCCAAATTCCCCATAATTAACACCAAAGGATTGGCTTTTGGATTGGCTTCAAAATAATTGATAATTTGATTGGCTTTAAAAACATCTCGACGAGATAACGCGTTTTGGAGTTCAAAAACATTGTATTCTTTACTAATTCCAATATTATCCTGAACTTCTTTATTACCTATTTCTTGTGTTTTAGCTACATTGAGCATTAATTTCTCAAGCTCATTAGCTACTTTACTTAAATCGTTTCCTAAATATTCGCCTAACAGCGCTGAAGCTTTTGGATTGATTTTATATCCTTTAGCATTCACAAAATCATCTATCCAAGCGGGTACTTTGTTATCGTAAATACTAGCCGATTCAAAAACCACCCCATTTTTCTCAATAACTTTATAAACCTTTTTTCGCTTATCAAACTTGCCGTATTTATGGCAAAGCACTAAAATTGTGCTACTTAAAGGATGCTCGCAATAAGCCTGAAACTGCTCTGCAGCTTTATCTAATTTTAATTCTTGTGCTTCTTTAACCAAAACCAATTGATAATCGCTCATCATGGGATAACGTTTAGCCGCGTTTAAAACAGACATCACTTCTGTATCTTTCCCGTAAAATACAGTCTGATTAAAGCCTTTCTCAGCTTCAGAAAGCACATGCTCTTCTAAATAATCGCTAATCATATCAATATAATAGCTTTCTTCTCCATGTAATAAATAAATAGGCTTGAGCTTTCGAGCTTTTATATCTTTGATTAAATCTACAGCAGTCATCAACAGCTAAATTAGAAATATTAGTGATGTAAAATTAGAATGTTGAAAATTCTAATGGTAATTTTAACCCAATGTTTGAACCTGTTCAGTTAAATCTCCCACCTTATCCTTTTAAACTTTCTGAGCAAGATGGTGTAATTTACGTATTTGATGAGCTGAGGAAAAAGAAATTAGTACTTACGCCTGAAGAATGGGTGAGGCAACATTTTATTCAATTTTTAATTCTCTATAAGAAATATCCCAAAACACTATTCAAATTAGAAGGTGGATTAAAACTCAACAGCCTTCAAAAAAGAACAGATATTTTAATTTTCAATAAAGAAGGCAAAGCCGATATTTTGGTAGAATGTAAAGCTACTACTGTGAAAATTGATCAGAAAGTATTTGACCAAGCGGCCAGATATAATATGATTCATCAGGTGAATTATTTACTGGTCACTAATGGCTTAGAACATTATTGTTGTAAAATGGACTATGAGCAACAGACTTATTCTTTTATAGAGGAATTGCCAATTTACATCTCTAAATAATTTTTTTTTGCCACGAATTTCACGAATTAAGCGAATTTTCAAACACAGATTTAAGAGGATTTCACAGATTTGGGGTAGTTTTCAATTTCGCATTTAAGCTGTATCATCTCTCTATTTTCTCAGCGAAAATCTCTGTTTTCTTTGCGATTAAAAAAACTTTAAAAATAAATTAAACCTTTAAGAAATCGATACGTACAAAAGCATCAACCTTAAAACTAAAACTGTAAAAAATGAAGCAAAGTATCTACGTAAAGTGTGAGCTCTGTCTTTTTTCCAAAGCAACCTTAATTGTATTATTGGTTGTATCTGGCTTATTGGCATGTACCACTTACCTCCTCAATCTTTACCTAATCGTTACAGAATTAAGCGCTTATTTCATTTATTCAATTGCTGCTTTATTGGCCATATTTAGCCTTTATCATTTGCAAAACACAAAAGACCCAGATTACATTTATTTAACCGATGATGAAATTTGGTTTAAAGAAAAAAACCAATCCGAAACAGTCTGTTTAAAATTTGAAAGACTAGATTATTTTGAAACCCGTTTCTCTGAAATTATTTTTTGCACCAAAGAAGAACAAAAAGTGGTAATGCATCTAAACAGAATAAAAGACGAGAAGAAAAGATGGGAAATTAAAGAATTTTTAAGAAACCATATCAGGCAAATTAGAGATACCAACTCCAACTTGCTGGCAAGCGCATAAATTATAATTGGTGTTTTGTTTAGTTAAAAGCCTCCTTTTC
>JBILPO010000368.1:0-2953 GCA_044373805.1 Pelobium sp. | reverse complement strand
TTTTTTATTTTTTGGATTCTGAATTTAGTTAATTCGGTTCCAAAGCCTTTACCTTGGTATTGTGGATGAATAATGTCCCAAGATATTTTTGCGGTTTCTTGATCTTCGGTTAAATTAAAGCCGCCAGCCCCAACAATAAGTTGATCAATTTCTATGATATAATAATGATTTGAATGGTAGTTTAAATAGTAAACAAGATCTTTTTCTTCTTTAGGAGAAAAGTATTGAGGGGTATTATATCGTAAGAGTTCTATAATTGCTTTTTGGTTGATATGCTGATATACGCTAATCATCAATTTATTGCATTAAAAATGTTGATCTTAAAATTAAATTTTTTTGCTCTACCATAAGTATAGCTTTTTTCAAAAGCTCAAATTTATTTTCTGTCATCTGTTAGTTGTAATTTATTTATTGGTAGTTTAAAAACGCGTTATGTAGTCATTTTACTCTTTGCTTCCACACACCAAAGTAATTCACTTATAAAGTTTGCAGCTCTTTTATCAGTTGCTGCTTTATCAGCTGGGTTTCCTTTTTCATCAAATGCTTCTTGCACTTTAGGTACCGGAAACAAAGCAGGGACTGTCCATGCCCTTATTTTCCAGAGAGAGAATTGTAAGGAGGTAATGACTTGTGAGCCACCAAAAACTCCATCAGATGCTGTTGAAATTGCAACCGGCTTTCTATGCCATTCCTTATACAATAAATCAATTACATTTTTTAAACTCGCAGGGTAACCTCCATTATATTCTGGCGTTACAATAATAACACCGTCGGCAGATCTTATTTTTTCTGCAAATTCTATAGTTGCTGTAGAGGGATTTTTTTGTAAGCTCAACCGTTCATCAAAAATCGGAAAATTGTATGCGGCTAGGTCCAAGATCTCTGCTGTGGCAGAGTGGTTACTTTCTAAATAATTTTTGAAATACAAGGCAACCCGGTTGCTGTTTCTTTCTATTCTTACGCTTGAAGATATGATAGCAATGTGTGGCATAATTATTTACTTCTAAATGGGAATCAATTAAACAAATTAATCAAAAGAAATCAACGGTTAAGGCGGCGTATTTGTGAAATTTTGGTTACACAAGTTAATGATAATTAAATAATAAGGAATAAAATTAAATGCGGTCTTTTATTTGGTGAAAGTAAAGTGAGGTTATTTTTTAAATGCATTAAAGGTGTAAACCTTATTCTTTTTCTTTCATCTTTTCTATCTTAGCCGCCATGAAAATTGGAATGATTGGTTTGGGAGATATGGGTAAATTGTATGCCCGAACATTTGCAAAAGCAGGTTTTTCTGTTGCAGGATGTGATTTGCCTGATCGTAAAGCGTCTTTAGTTGCAGAACTTTCCCCTTTAGGGATTCTGCTTTTAGATAACGCTAAAGAAGTTTCCAGTACCTGTGATTTTATATTTTACGCTGTAGAAGCCGAGAAGATATTAGAAGTAGTAGCATTTGCTGGACAAGCCACCAAATTGGGTGCAATAGTTACCGGAATGACTTCTGTTAAAACCCCGGAAGTGGCTGCTTTTGAAAATTATCTTCCGGCAGATAGCCAAATTATTATTACTCATTCTTTACATGGCCCTGGTTTTGAAACCAAAGGGCAAAAGTTAATAGTCGCCCCGCATCGCATTAGTAAAGAAAATTTTCAAAAAGCTTTAGAAATATTGGCTTTCTTAGAATCAGAAATTATTGAACTGGAAGATTTTCATCAGCATGACCAAATTATGGCCGATACACAAGCCGTAACGCATATGGGTTTTGAAAGCATGGGTACCGCATGGAAAAACGCAGGGACTTATCCTTGGGAAAGCGGTGCTTATGTATCTGGAATTGATAATGTGAAGATATTAACTACTTTAAGGATTTTTGGTTATAAAGCCCATATTTATGCAGGTTTGGCTATTTTAAATCCCTATGCGGCTAAACAAATTGCAACTTATGCGCAATCAGAATCCGAATTGTTTAAAATGATGATTCAGGAAGATGAAGTAAATTTTAGAGAACGTATTTATAAAGCTCGAGATTTTGTTTTTCATGGGCAGCAAAATTTGATTTTGTTTGATGACGATATCATGAAAGAATTTAGTGTGGGCAATAACATCGCTTTAGCAAAACCAAATTCTCATTTAAGTTTACTAGCTATGGTGGATGCCTGGTATCAATTAAAAATTAATCCCTATGATAATATGATGTGCCAAACGCCACCTTTTAAATTGCGTTTGGGCATTGTAGAATATCTTTTCAAAAATGATGATTTGCTAGAAGAAACCATACAAACTGCCTTATTTGATAAAAGCATTAGGGGAGACGATTTGGAGTTTCATACCGCAGTAAGAGAATGGGCATCTATTATTAAATACCAGGATATGGAAGGCTATAAAACTCATTTTAAAGAAGCCAAAGAATTTTTTGAACCCTTGTTAGAAAAAGGAAGAACGCAAAGTGCATTGTTAATCAATAGGTTGACTACTTAGCGCTTAAATCATCATTTTTATTTATTCCTCTTATTTATTCCTCTTATTTATTTAATTGATAATATAATTTATATCATATATAAATATATATTGAATTAGGTACTAAAATACGCCTTTTAAAATTTTCCTCCCATTTTTTAAAATTTTCCTCTTCGAATTGTCTTATAATGTATAATTTAGTATTAACTAAGTAATTTGTTTGAAAACCAAAATTCAAACATTACTAAATTTAATCAAATTGAAACATGGTTTATAATGCTTTAAAGGTCTTATTAGTTTCTTTTTCTCCGAATTTGATTACGGAAATTAATTTCCGAAAGTTTCATTTTATCCCTTTTAAGCCATTTTTGAGTATTATTAATGGTTTATCATTTCCAATTTAATTAGCCGTTAATAACCTTTCAAAGCATAAATGATAATAAGAATTATTTGCATATTTTATTATAACAATAATTAGTATTTAATAATATAATTC
>JBILPO010000367.1:0-2956 GCA_044373805.1 Pelobium sp. | reverse complement strand
CTGCAGTTGATTATGTGGACATTATGAAAAATCTTATCGAGGATTGGAACGTTGAAAATATAAAAGATTTGAATGAGGCAGGGGAAAAAGCAAGAGACTATATAGTTGCATTGCCAGATCGCTTATTAAGAATTGCCGATAGAATAAAGTCTCCGGGATTAGAGTATAAGTTTAGCTGGATCTCGGCGTAATTTAATTCAAAAAATAATAAATTAAATCTCAGTTATGAAAATAGCTGAGATTTCTTTTTTTAATCCTATTTCATTCCATATAATGAAAGTGTGAATTAGCGTAGGTTAAAGAATATCCATTTAAAGATTTAGTACATTTATATTTTAAAAGATCTAAATTCTAAAAAGAGTTACATTTTATCATCCGTACAGAATTTTAATCTTTTTAAATAGATTTATAAGAGAAATTTAGTTGATTAAATGATTAAATATTTAGACCAAACCCCATTACTTGTAGCAGTTGATTGTATTATTTTTGGTTTTGATGGCCAAGATTTAAAGATCTTATTGATTAGAAGAGGATTCGAATCTGAAAAGGATAGATGGAGTTTGATGGGGGGATTTGTTAAATTTGATGAAGATATAGATCAAGCAGCTAATAGAGTTTTAAAGCAACTCACCGGCTTAGAAGGGGTTTATTTAGAACAACTTAAAGCTTTTGGAGACCCAAACCGAGATCCTACGGAGAGAACTATATCTATTAGTTATTTTGCTTTAATTGATATTCATAAATATGAAAAGCAACTTAATGATGATTACCATGCGGAATGGTTTCATATTAATGATATTCCGCAGTTGATTTTTGATCACCAGGAAATGTTAAATAAAGCACTCAGAAAAATAAGATATAAGGCTGCTTTTCATCCAATTTTATTTGAACTTTTACCAGAAAAATTCACTATTCCACAGCTTCAATACTTATACGAAGGAATTTATGATGCTACTTTTGATAAGCGTAATTTTAGTCGTAAAATACTATCCACTAAATTGCTTATCAAACAATTAGAGAAAGATAAAGATAGTTCTAAGAAGGGAGCTTTTTATTATAAGCTAGATAAGACTAGGTATATTGATAAATTTCAAGCCTTCTTAAATTTCATACCCAATCCTGAGAGTTTAATAGATTAATTATACACAAAAAATGTGTCGAGGAATTTTATTTTTAAAATTATAAGTGTTATTTTGACATTAATTTAAAAAAAAATCGACTTTTGAATTAGTAAATAAACCTTTTATAATACTTTTAAAAAATATAATGAATAATAATCCTTTGGTAATTGGAGTAGATTACGGAACAGATTCTGTAAGGTCTGTTGTAGTTGATGCTTTGAATGGAAAAGAACTAGCATTTTCTATTTATTATTACCCACTGTGGAAGCAAAATAAATTTTGTGATCCAGTTAAAAGTCAGTTTAGGCAGCATCCAAAAGATTATTTGGAAGGTTTGGAGCATACTATTAAGGAATGTTTACTTAAAATTGGCGAATCTGCGGCATCCAATGTGAAAGCTATTTCTATTGACACCACCGGCTCTACGCCTATAGCGGTTAACAAAGAAGGAATTCCCTTATCATTATTACCTGAATTTGAGGAGAATCCTAATGCAATGTTTATTCTCTGGAAAGATCATACCTCCATAAATGAGGCTGCCGAGATTAATGAACATGCTCAAAAATTTGATGTGAATTATTTAAAATACGTAGGCGGAATTTATTCTTCTGAATGGTATTGGTCTAAATTATTGCACATACTTAGGGTTGATGAGCAAGTTAGAGCAGCTTGTTATTCATGGGTAGAGCATTGTGATTGGATTCCTTTTGTATTGACAGGTGGTAAACATGCTGATGAAATTAAAAGAGGTGTATGTTCTGCTGGTCATAAGGCTTTATTTGCTGAAGAATTTGGAGGAATGCCTCCAAATGATTTTTTCAAATCTTTAGATCCATTATTAAATGGTTTTAGGGATAGAACAGTTAAAACAGCTTTTTCAGCTGATGTTTCTGCAGGTAATTTATGTGAAGATTGGGCAAATAAATTAGGTTTAAATACGGATGTATTGATAGGCATAGGTGCATTTGATGCGCATATGGGAGCCGTAGGGGGAGAAATTGAACCTTATTATTTAAGTAAAGTAATGGGAACTTCTACTTGTGATATGTTAGTAGCCCCAGCGGAAGAAGTTGGAGATATTTTGGTAAAAGGAATCTGTGGACAAGTTCCAGGGTCGATTATTCCTGGTATGCTGGGATTTGAGGCTGGTCAATCTGCTTTTGGAGACATTTACGCATGGTTTAAAAATGTTTTAGCATGGCCTACTGATAATTTATTATCAAATTCTAAACTGATAGATAGTGCAACGGCATCTGCGTTGGCAGAAGAAATAAAGGATAATATTATTATCAAATTAAGTCAAAAAGCATCTGAAATAGAAGTTACAGAGAATAGTGAATTAGCTTTAGATTGGATGAATGGACGGAGAACTCCTGATGCTAATCAGTTGTTAAAAGGAGCAATTTTTGGCCTCAATTTAGGGTCAGATGCGCCAGCTATTTTTAGGGCTTTGGTAGAAGCCACTTGTTTTGGCGCAAAGAAAATTGTAGATCGTTTTAATGAACAAGAAATAAAAGTTAAAGGCTTAATTGGTTTAGGTGGTGTGGCAAAAAAGTCGCCGTTTATTATGCAAATGATGGCTGATGTGATGGATATGCCAATTCGCATTCATAAATCTGAACAAACTTGTGCATTAGGTGCAGCCATGTTTGCGGCAACAGTTGCCGGCATATATCCTAAGGTTGAAGACGCAATGAAAGCCATGGGACAGGGATTTGATACTGAGTATCATCCAAATAAAGAAAAAGTAGCTATTTATGCCAAGCGATATATTAAATATAAAGAGGCTGGTACGTTTATAGAATCAAATTTATCATCATGAGTAAAACTTATCA
>JBILPO010000366.1:0-2960 GCA_044373805.1 Pelobium sp. | reverse complement strand
CACCTACTAAATTAAATTTGATGGTAGGTTTGGTGATGCTGCCCCCAATTTGGGCGTTCACTTTCATCATCTCATTAAGGGCTACATTAGTGCCGGCTTTGCCGTTTAAACTCGCCAATAAAGCATTGGCTGTTTCATTGGCTTTACCCATCATAGCTCTTGGAATATTAATACCTAATTGATAATCTAAAGATTGGTCTAAGCCATTAGAACCTTGAATATTCATTGAAATATCGCCTTTTTTAACATTGAAAGGAGATACATTTAAGCGGCCATCTTCAATTTTAAACTTGGTTAAAACATTATTTAATTCAAGTTTTTTAAGGCCTCCGTTATTTAAACCAGCCGCCAATTTGTTTAAAGGCTCAAAGCCCTCTATTACAGCTTGTATAATATTGGCTAAACCTGATGCATTAATTGACGAATAAATTGGCATCATATCTGGTCCTAATTCAGAGTTGAATTTTAAGGTAGTAGAAAATTCTCCTTTGGTATGTTTTGCTACCGGGGCTAATAATTTTACGGTATTAAAAGCAGCAAAGGCTTTTTGAATGCTCATTTTTTCTATTCCAAAATCAATATCAATCTTAGGTTTTTGAGCGTCTAAAGTGCTGTAAGATCCATTCATTTTAACTTTTCCATCTAACATACCTAAGGCCATATCTTTAAACAAAACGCTTTCGTTTCTTATTTGCAGGGCTCCTTTAGCGTCACTAATATCATAATTATCATAAAGCACACGGTTTGCTTTTATGGCCATCAAGAAATCAATATTGGCAGGTACTTTAATTAAGGTCAATTTAGCAGTGTCTTTTTCGGTTTTTGTAGCGGAAGCAGGCCCCATCAATTCATTAATATCTAATAGGTTAGAATTTAGGTTGAATGAGCCTGTTAATGATTGATTCTTTTTAAAGATATAAGACAAGTAATTATTTACAGTGCCATTTGCTTGAAAATCACTACGACCAACTTTTGCTGATAGCTTACTCAAGCTTATATTTTTTGGACTAAAAGTCATTTTTGCAGACGAAATACTTATGGGTTTTGGGACATTTGCACCAGCGTAGTTGAAATTACTGGCTAATATTTGGCCTGATGCTTTAAAGTTTTCGTATTGCTGCTTATCAATCGCCGATTTATTTCCTGCAGCTTGTACATCGGCATCTAAAATTCCGCTCAAAATTATGTCTTTCATTGGAAAAATAGTGGTGAGCTGCTTTAAATCTAATTTTCCTTTTAAAGCCATATCAATAAAAGGGTCACTAATAGGTGTTTTAACTAATAATCGTCCGTCAATTGGCGCTTGTCCAAATGTAAGGTGAAAAGCAGGAATTGTAATTACGGTATGATCTGTAATCCCATCCGGATTGGTGATTTGCGCTTTTACTTGGATGTTATTAATGGCAGAAGGTAAGCCTGAGTACTTCATTTTGCCATCCTTGATCATTAGATTTACATCAAATGAAGGTAAAGATGTATCGTTATAAACGCCTTTAGTTGTTCCGTTAAAAGAGAATTTCCCACTAGCTTCCATGTCTTTAAAATTATTTGCATATACAGCCGGAATTAAGGAAAGGAAGTTTTTTAAATCGGATTGCTTGGCATCGAATTTAAAATCCACCACCATATCAGTATCGTTAGGCATGGTTAAACTACCTGTCATGACTAAAAGCAAGTCGTTCAATTCAATTTGGTTTTCTCCTAAAGTATATTTCATTTGTTTGGCATCAATCTCTAAAGGAATATCAGCGTTCACTTTTACTTGATTGAGGTAGGGGATGCCTCCATATTTTACAGTCAGTTTTTCAATCTCTGAAGTAGTTTTTAGTTTAAATAAATCTTGGGTAAAATCACCTTTTCCAGAATGTTTTAATCCTTCAATGATCATAAAAAAGTCTAATGAAGCATCGTCGTAAATGATTTTTCCGTTTTCGATGCTGTATTTTTGAAGGCTGGCTTTAAAATTAGTTTTAGTAGTGTCTGATGGTTTTATAGCTGTAGTATCTGGTTTTATAATGTCCCAATTGGCTTTACCACTTTTTAAAACTTTAGCATAAATGCTAGGTTGCGTTAAGTTTACAGAGTTAATTTTAAAGGTTTCGCCGTTAATAACGCTCATTAAATTTAAATTCAGTTGCAGCGTTTTAATTTGAGCAAGGGTATCGTTAGCAAAACTATCTACACCAATAATAACCAAGTTGTTTAGGTTGATGCCTAAATCAGGAAAAGTGCTGATGATGCTTAAATCAACTTCATTAAAACTCACCTTGGCATTTAAATTTTTGTTTATGGCCGTTTTAACTTTAGCGGTAATGCTATCCTTAAAAAACAAAGGCACACTAGCAATTGCTGAAAATAGAATAATGAGGGCGGCTAATAAGCCAATGATTATCTTCTTATAAATATTCATAGGGTGTTAAACGTTGTTTTGGGCTAAAAAGCTATGTTTATGATGATTTAATTTCACAAAGATTAAATTTTTAAATGCTTTTCTAAACAAAAAATATAATTCAACAAAAAAGCCATTGCTTTTGGCAATGGCTTTAATGACTTTTAAATGTGATCTATATTAAGCGACCTGCTTACGCAAGTTTAACATTCACTGCATTTAATCCTTTTTTTCCGTCTTGTAGGTCGAAAGTTACTTCGTCATTTTCTCTGATTTCGTCAACCAGACCCGAAACGTGTACAAAGTATTCTTTGTTTGTTCCGTCTTCTTTAATAAAACCAAATCCTTTGGTTGAATTAAAGAACTTTACTGTTCCATTATTCATTGTGTTGTAATTTAATATTTATACAAATATATATATAAATATTAAAAATGATGATTTTATAATAAAATTTTGATTATCAACATATTTAGCAAAAAAAAGAGTCAGATTTTCAACAAATCTGACTCAAAATTATAATTTTCAAATATTTTAAATATCAAAAGAAAAATCATCATCCGTTTTAACGGG
>JBILPO010000216.1:0-4288 GCA_044373805.1 Pelobium sp. | reverse complement strand
AAGGGAGAAGAAAAGGAAATCAGAAAATTAATATCTTCTAATATTGATTTTGGGAATATACATGATCATATTATCAAGTATGCAGATAAACAAATTGCCGAACCTACCTTAAAGTACGAAGTGGTTGGTAAAAGGCTATTGGCAGTTTCTAGAGAAGCACTAAAGAAAATATTTTATTTATCTTATGCATATAGAATGCTTGGGGATAACAAATATGCCGAGAGAGCTAAAGAAGAAATCATAAATGTTTGTGATTTTGAAGACTGGCATCCTCAGCATTATTTAGATGTTGCAGAGATTGCTTTAGGGGTAAGTATTGGATACGATTGGTTGTATGATGAATTATCAGCAAAGGAAAAACAAAAGATAGAAAAAGTATTAAAAGACTATGCTATTGAAACTTCAAAAAATACAGCTTTTAATTCGTGGTTAAGTAAAACCAATAACTGGAATCAGGTTTGTAATTCAGGTGTTTTGGCTGCAACTTTGGCAATTTATGAAACTAACAAAGAGGAATCTTTGCTGCTCATTAATAGGTATCTTGAATCTACTAAATTACCTCTTGACTTTTATAACTCTGACGGTAACTATCCTGAAGGATATAGTTATTGGGGCTATGGCACTGGTTATCAAGTAATTTCTATAGAAAGTTTAAACACAGCATTTGGTGCCGATAATGGATTGTCTAAATATCCAGGGTTCTTAAAAACAGCTAATTTTTTCATGTTTATGGGGGGAAGTCCATCAGAAACTGCCTATAATCATTCAGATGGTGGTTCAACTCTAGTGGGTAGTCCTTACATGTTTTGGCTAGCAAAAAAGAGTAACGATTTTTCTTTGCTCTATAAGGAAAAGAAAATTCTTTCTAAGGGCACTTATTTAAGGAGTAATTTAGAAGATCGACTACTCCCTTTGGCTTTAATTTTTGGAAGAAATATAGACTTCCGTAATATACCGGTTCCTAAACAAAACATCTATATCGGACTTGGCGAGAAACCAATTGCAGTTATCCGCACAAATTGGGATGATGATGCTAAATCATTGTATTTAGGTATGAAGGGCGGAAAAGCATCTGCTAGCCACTCACACATGGATGCGGGTTCATTCGTATTTGATGCTATGGGTATTAGATGGGCTATGGATATGGGGAGTCAAAGTTATAATAGTTTAGAGCAGAAAGGAATCGACTTATGGAACATGAAGCAAAATTCAACCAGATGGAGCATTTACAGACTCAATAATTTTTCTCACAATGTTTTAACAATCAATAATCAACTTTTTAACGTTGATGGTACGGCTGATATTTTGGAAGAATATAAAGATGAAAACAAAATGGGATTAAAGTTTGAAATGGCAGAGATTTATAGAGGTCAAGTAAAAACGGCAACAAGATCTGTTGCTTTAATAGATCAAACTTATACAGAAATTACCGATGATATAACAGCGAATGAAAAAGATGCTGAGTTAACTTGGAGAATGGTTACACCAGCCAAAGCAGAAATAATTGATAACAAAACCATTAAACTAACAAAAAATAATAAAACTGTTTTGTTGAAGGTTGAAAATCCTAATGTAACACTCAAAATTTGGGATAATGAATCAAAAAATAGTTTTGAAGTGCGAAATCCTGGTACACTAAGAGTAGGTTTTGAAACAGTACTTCCTGCAAATCAATCCATTCAGTTAAAAGTCAAATTAATCCCTCAAAATTAACCCATTTAAAATTTTTAAGTTTTGAAAATGCAATTCAATAAATTAAACCAATTACTTACGTTATTTACTTTCTTATTCTTTGGTTCAAACACTTTTGCTCAAAAAGTTTCGAATAAGGAAATGCTGAATTTGATAGATGATAGATTAGCTAAAGCCACTTCAAAGGCTATTACTATGGCTAAGTCTTTAAATAATGATAAACTTTTATTACCCAAAACATTCGAAAATGGGAAGCTGATAACTGCGCCATCTAAATGGTGGACAAGTGGTTTTTATCCCGGACAACTTTGGTATTTATATGAGAATAAACCATCTTCAGAGTTAAAAGCTATTGCCGAAGATTTTTTATCAAGAGTAGAAATAGAACAATACACAACCGACAATCATGATGTTGGATTTATGATTTTTTGTAGTGTTGGTAACGCATACAGAATAACTAAAAATGAAAAATACAAACCAGTTATTTTACAAGCCGCATCATCTTTAAGTACAAGATTTGATGATAGAGTTGGTTTAATAAAATCATGGAATTCAACCAAAACAAGACAATATCCTGTTATTATAGATAACATGATGAATTTGGAATTACTAATGTGGGCATCTAAAAACTCAGCCAACAAGAAGTTTGAAGAAATATCGCTTAGCCACGCTGATAAAACCATAAAAAATCATTTCAGAGAAGATTTTAGTACTTATCATTTGGTATCTTATGATACAATTAGTGGTAATCCGCACTTAAAACAAACAGTACAAGGCTTCGCAGATAATTCGGCTTGGGCCAGAGGACAGGGTTGGGCTTTATATGGCTATACCATGATGTACCGGGAAACTGGCGATGTAAAATATTTAAAACAAGCAGAAAGTATTGCTCAATTTTTAATTAACCACCCAAACCTTCCAAAAGATGGTATTCCTTATTGGGATTTTAACGCTCCAAACATACCAAAGGCATTTAGAGATGCATCTGCTGGCGCATTAATGGCTTCTGCATTAATTGAACTTAGCCAATTATCAAAAGATAAAAAGAATAGTAAGACTTATTTGCAAATGGCAAAAAAGCAAATTGTTAGTTTATCGTCTCCAGCCTATTTTGCAGAACAAGGTACTAACGGAAACTTTATTTTAAAGCATAGCGTTGGCTCTTTACCAGGTAAACTAGAAGTTGATACTCCATTAACCTATGCCGATTATTATTATGTTGAAGCATTAACCAGATTGAAAAAGTTATTAAAAAAAGCTTAAAACAGTTAAATGAAAAAAACATTTTTACAGGTAATATTATATCTCATCGTTTCAGTTTTATCTGCTAAAGCCCAAATTAAGGTTGCTTCAATTATAACAGATAACATGGTTTTGCAGCGTAATTCTGTTGTGAAAATCTGGGGTAAGGCCAGTCCTTCGCAAAAAATTTCAATTAAAACAGATTGGAACAAAGCAGAAATTCAAACCACAACCAATAAAACAGGGGAATGGATGTTTACTTTAAAGACTACTGAAGCCGGTGGTCCTTATAACATTGATATTTGGAGTGGTAAAGAAAAAATAAAATTCCAAAATATATTGTTAGGAGAGGTTTGGCTTTGCAGCGGACAGTCTAACATGGAAATGCCAATGATGGGTTTTAATGACCAACCTATTTTAGGATCTAATGACGCACTCCTAAGTGCAGATAACCAAAATATTCGCTTATTTACAGTTAAGAAATCTCCAATGACCAGCCCACAGGATGACTGTATAGGTGAATGGACAGTGGCAAACGCAACTAGTGTAAATAAATTTAGTGCTGTTGGATATTTTTACGCTCGTATGCTTCAGCAAAAGTTGAAAGTTCCGGTTGGCGTAATATGCTCAAGTTTTGGCGGTTCTAGAGTTGAAGCTTGGCTGAATAAGGAAACACTAGCTAATTTCCCCGAACCATTAAAACAATCAAGTCAGGAAGTTAGAGAATACAATAGGCCATCACACTTATACAATGGAATGATAAAGCCTATTGTAAATTACACCATAAAAGGTGCGATTTGGTATCAGGGAGAGTCAAATGTAAATAATTACAAGGATTACGCTGCCTTATTAAAAGCTATGGTATTAAGCTGGAGGAATGATTTTGGGGTAGGAGGATTTCCTTTTTATTACGTTCAAATTGCACCCTATGCATACGGCAAAAGTAATGACGCTAAAACAGCTTATCAAAGAGATGAGCAGTTGAAAGCTAGTTTTGCTATCCCTAATTCTGGTATCATCTCTACTTTAGATATTGGCGACGAATTAGGTATCCATCCGGCTGAAAAGGAAACGGTGAGTAAACGACTTGCATTTTGGGCTTTGACTGAAACCTACGGTTTTAAAGGAATTAATTACAAATCACCGGTGTATAAAAGTATGGTGGTTAAAGATAGTTTAGCTATAATTAATTTTGACAATGCCTCACTTGGCTTAACAAGTTTTAGAAAAGACATTGATTGTTTTGAAATTGCTGGCGCTGATAAAATTTTCTATCCTGCAAAAGTAAAAATTGTGCAAAAGCAAGTAGAGGTTTATTCCCCACAAGTTAAAGTTCCCGTTGCGGTTAGGTATG
>JBILPO010000124.1:0-6044 GCA_044373805.1 Pelobium sp. | reverse complement strand
TGCGTTTCAAAACTTCCCCAAAACAAAAGGGTATCTATACAATTTAGCAGGTTTACCCGCATTTTCTTTTAGAACAGATGATTGGTAAAAGCGCTAAGGTTTTAATTTTATCTTAAAAAAATGTTAAGAATTTTTTTTGATACAACATCACGAACAAAATTATTTGTCAAACCTCGGGAATGGAGCTTCCTAACTTAATCTTAACCAAAAAAAGGTGTTTTTTGGGACAGTGCTTATCAATTTATTTGTAAAATGAGTTTAGATCTTAATAACGATTCACAAGTAAACCATAAAATCAAAACGAAGGAAATTTTGACTAATGTAATCTGGTAGATGATAGCACTACAAAACGCAAAAATAGTAAATGAAATTAGCATGAATTTTCTAGTAATATGAAACTAATTAAAAGTGGCGAAATTCAGTCGCTTATTTGGGATCTTTCCAATACACAACCCTAAGGTAAAGTGTTCAATTCGGTATATTATAAACGGGTGATTCCCGTAAAAGCAAAAGGAAATGTTCAGTTGCAATACAGCAATATGGCAGCAGGTAAATACTTGCTTTCAATTGTAAAAGTAGGTTATCAAAGCAATGATTTGTATGGCCCTTACATTCAATCAGGTTCTCCAACACCAATAACCAAAAATCAGGTACAAGCGCTTAAAGAAATTAATTCAGGTACACCCAAAATAAATGAAATAGTTGAAAAGCGATCAACTCTTTAATTATCAGTTGCCAATGAAAGAGAATGAGGTCTATTTTGTTAACCTCGTTAAATTGTAGGAAGTCAACTTGTATTTTTTCAATCAATAAATCATACACTTAGAATGATAAAAACAACTAAAATAATTCTGTTGATCTTTTGCTTCTTTTTAAGAAGTATTGCTTCATTTGCTGATGAGTATCCTTCTATTATATTAAAAAATAAGAAGATGGAGGTGTTGATTTTTTTGCCAAATAGCAAAGCAAGTTACTACCAAGCCTCACGCTTTGATTGGGGAAGTATGGTAGGACAAATAACCTATAATAAACATACGTATTTACAGCAATGGAAAAATTACAATGGCAGAGGTCCCGAAGGAGTACATGATCCATTGATTCCCAATACAGGTACCGGATTGGCTGAGGAATTTATCACACCACTAGGGTATGATGAGGCAGATGTGAATGGCTATTTTGTAAAAATTGGCGTAGGCGTACTTCAAAAAACAGAAAAAAAAGACTATAATTTTGCTACAGCTTATGGTATAGTTGATGAAGGAAAACGCACCGTCAACAATTCTACTAGTAGCTTAACTTTTACACATCAGTTGAACTCAGCAACGGGTTATGGATATGTTTTGGAAAGAATTTATGAGCTAAAGGACAATAAGCTGATTGTGAAACATATGCTTCGCAACACAGGTAAAAAACAGATTGTTACAGAAACCTACTCACATAATTTTATGCAGTTCGATTTTAGAGCTTTCAATCCCGATTATTCACTTCTCTTTTTAAATGGAACAATAAATCCTGTAAATTGTAAATTATTATCACCTAATAGAGTTAAAATCACCGAAAATAATATCGATATCGTTGAAAATTTTCCAGATTACTCCCCTTGCTTCGGAATGTTGGAACTGCAAAGTAAAAAAGGAAATTTTCGCTTGCAAAATAAAAAAACAGGAATGTCAGTTACAATGGAGCTGGATAGAGAAGTTTCCTCTTTTGCTCTCTGGATGTGGCAAAAATCTTTTTGTGCAGAACCTCGTGTAACCATTGATATTAAACCCAATCAAACGGCTCAATGGGAAAGCACTTATATTTTTAACAACTAACCAAATTTAACAGTCTCTCAATTAAAACCAATATGTTTTTAATCAAAATCAAACGGGCCTTTTTGCTTCTATTATTTTTTCCAGTTGTATCATTAGCACAAACTTTCAATAAAATTGATCAAGGCATTCAATTTAATTCACAGGGGATGAATGTTAAAGTTGAATTTTATACGCCCAGTTTAGTTCGAGTTTATAAAACGCCTCAGGGTGAAGATTATACCAACCAAAGTTGGGTGGTACAACAGCAAAAACAAACAACAAAAGTGGCTATCGAAAATAAGGATGGATTTGTAAACCTAGCCTCCGAAAAATTGACAGTTAAAGTAAATGTAAAAACGGGTAGTATTCAATTTCTAAAGTCAAATTCCGAAAATTTATTGTTAGACAAAGATTATGGAACAAACTTTTCGACTGTATTAGCCGGTGGCAAACCCACATATAAGATCCGTAGTGAATTTTTGTTGGAAAAAGACGAAGCCATTTATGGTTTAGGTCAAATATTGGATAATAAATTCAATCGTCGTCATTCGCAACATCACCTACAAAACGAAAATATGCACACAACTTCACCCTATTTTATGTCTATTAAAGGCTATGGGGTGTATATGGATAATTATTCTATCTCAGATTTTGAAGACAACAAACAAGGGCTTTCATTTGAATGTTTAGGCAAAGCGGTTGATTATTATTTTATGTATGGCCAAAACGCCGATGGTGTGGTTTCTCAAATACGTTGGCTTACAGGTAAAACACCTATGTTGCCTTTGTGGGCGTATGGTTTTTTTCAAAGTAAAGAGCGCTACAAAACTCAGGACGAAAGTGTTGATGTAGTAAAAAAACTTCGCGAATTGAAAATCCCTATTGATTGTATTATTCAAGATTGGCGCTACTGGCCTGAGTATAAAAATGACAGTATCTGGAACTCACATAGTTTTGACACAAAACGTTTTCCTGATCCTAAAAAATGGATTGACGAAGTACATAAATTAAATTCCAAATTGATGATAGTAGCTTGGCCTGCTTTTGCTCCGTTAAGCCCACAACGTAAGTTGTTTGATGAAAAGAACATGATATTGAATTTCGATTCTTATCCTAAAACAAGTGGTTCAAAACCTTACGATGTTTACAATCCAAAAGGACTCGAAATGTATTGGGAATCACTCAATAAAGGGATTTATAGTTACATCAAAAATGATGCTTGGTGGCTTGATTCTACCGAACCGGACCATATGAACGTAAAACCCGAAGATTTTGAAGTGCCTACTTTTGCAGGACCTTATAAAACAGTAAAAAATGCGTATTCACTGCTGCACAACAAAGGAATAGCTATCAACCAATTGGCAACAAATCCTTTTGATCGGGTGGTAATTTTAACCCGTTCTGGATTTTTTGGGCAACAACGTTATGGCTCAATTACTTGGAGTGGTGATGTGCGCTCTACTTGGGATAATCTTCAAAAACAAGTACCTGCGTCTTTAAATTTCTCTTTGATGGGACTTCCTTATTGGAACTCAGACATAGGCGGTTTTCAAGCTTTTGACTGGCGAAAATCAGGCGGAAATAAAAGTCCCGAATATCAGGAATTGTACCTTCGATGGATGCAGTTTGGATTATTTTCTACCATGATGCGCAGTCACGGTACGGGATTGCCACGTGAAATTTGGAATTTTGGCAAAAGAGGCGATTGGTGTTACGACGCACAAGAACAGTGTATTAATTTAAGATACAGCTTGTTGCCTTATATTTATAGCACATCTTGGAATGTTAGCCAACACGACGGTACTTTTATGCGGGCTTTGTTTATGGATTTTTCAGAGGATAAAAAAACACACGATTTAGGAACACAGTTCTTGTTTGGTAAATCCATTATGGTGGCGCCAATTACTAAATACGATGTGAAATCTTGGGAAGTATATCTTCCTAAAGGAGCAGATTGGTTTGACTATTGGACAAATGAAAAAGTAATAGGGGGCACTACTCTTCAACGTGTTGTAGATAAAGTTACCATTCCGTTGTATATTAAAGCGGGAAGCATTATCCCTTTTGGTCCTCAGGTGCAATACGCTACTGAAAAGAAATGGGATAATTTGTTGGTTAAAATTTATCCAGGTGCCGATGGAACATTTACGTTGTACGAAGATGAATTTGAAAACAATAATTACCAAAAAGGGCAATATTCAGAAATTCTAATGACCTGGAACGAAAAGGAACAAGCACTAACCATCGGGGAATGCAAAGGAAAATACAAAGGCATGCTTTCTAAACGTCAGTTTACGGTTAAAACAATAGCTGGAGCCGAAAAAGTGGTTAATTATTCAGGAAAATCTATAAAAGTAAAACTGTAAAAATAATTAGGACCTCAATTCTAATATCTGGTATTGCTTTTAGTAGTAATGGTTTATATGAGAATAATTTTAAATAAGAACATAATTCATTAATTCAAAAATATTAAACATGAAAAATCTACTAATAGCAGTTTTATTGGTTTGGCCATCAGTTTTGATGGCTCAGGTTTCAAAAAAACCAAATGTCATAATTATTTTTAATGATGATTTAGGCTACCAAGATTTAGGTTGTTATGGATCTCCTAATATAAAAACGCCTCGTGTTGATCAATTGGCAAAGGAGGGAATGCAATTCACCGATTTCTATGCAGCTTCTCCGGTCTGTTCTGCTTCTAGGGCTGCGTTATTAACAGGATGCTATCCCCAAAGAACTGGCGTTCCAGGTGTTATTTCAGCAGGTACTAATCAAGGGTTAAACCCCAAAAATACAACTACTATAGCCGAAATCATGAAAAGCGTTGGATATGTAACGGCTGCTGTTGGTAAATGGCATTTAGGCGATCAGCCTCAATTTTTACCAACTAATCAAGGTTTTGATTCCTATTATGGTATCCCATATAGCAACGATATGTACCCGTCTAAGCACACAAAATATGCTGCAAATTGTCAATTTAACGAAGGATTTAATTTGAATACTATTAGTGAACTTTTTACTAATATGAAGCCAGGTGAGAAACAGCCCGAATCCGCAAAAAATAAAGTGCCTTTAATGCGAAATTTAGAGTGTATAGAATTTCCAGTAGATCAAACAACTATAACAAAACGGTATGCAGACGAAGGAATTAAATTTATCAAACAAAGTGTCATAGAAAGAAAACCTTTTTTTCTCTATTTGGCTAATTCTATGCCGCATACCCCACTTTTTGCTTCCCCTCAATTTAAGGGTAAAAGTGAGAGAGGACTTTATGGTGATGTTGTTGAGGAGATAGATTATAATACAGGAAGAATACTGGATTTGTTGAAAGAATTGAAAGTGGATAAAAACACAATCGTAATTTTTTCATCAGATAATGGCCCTTGGTTAGCAAAAGGCGTCAATGGCGGTTCTGCACTTCCTCTGTTTGAGGGTAAATTCACTAGTTTTGAAGGAGGATTGAGAGTGCCTTTTATTATAAAGTGGCCTAATGAAATAAACGCTGGTGCGGTTTGTAAAGATTTAGCGGCTACAATAGATATTTTACCAACATTGGCTGGTATTACTGGCGCAAAATTCCCTGAAATGAATTTAGACGGTAAGTCTATTTTAAACTTATGGAAAGAAACTGCAAGTGCAAAAACACCTCATGAATATTATTTCATGGTATATCATGGCCAGGCAATTCGGATGGGAGATTGGAAATATCATAAAAAGCAGTTTTTTTCAGTCAATAAAAATACTCGCATGGACGATGCTCCAGCATTATACAATCTTAAAGACGATATAGGAGAGACAAAAAACCTAATTAATGAGTATCCTGAAGTTGCACAGAAGTTAGCGAAAGCTCTTGATGACCACTTAATTCGAATTAATGGTAAAAATAAAGATTAGCAGTTAAATAGGCTTTTTTAGAGTTAGAAATACAATTTCTCGAAATTTCAAGAAGATAATTTTGTTCTTTTCTAAATTTGTACATCCTTCTGCTTACTATTTTTAGTTCGCTAGCTTTAATACTAGAATGAATTTTCTGGTTTCTAAAATTATTTTGAGCCTATCTAACAAATAATTTAGGTTTTCTAATTAACATAGTTGCTAACAATAAATTCTACAAAAGAACATCTTAAAACATAATTAGATAGGTTTTCTATTTATAAAGAACCTCCGTTTATCAAAACAGAATCAATAGTTAATTCCTGTATAAAATGATGCCCAGACATACAAGTCATCATTCGGCTAAAAGCAAGT
>JBILPO010000365.1:0-2963 GCA_044373805.1 Pelobium sp. | reverse complement strand
CATTTCTATCAAGTTGTAAGCGAAAAAAGAGATAACGGTATTTTACAATCCGTCTGCATTAAATTAAATAGGGACTACTATTGGTATTAAATATTTTTTGCTTACTATTTACCTACTTCGCTGGTTTTGCAAGTTTTTTTCTGAAATATCTTCTGTGATAATACCTTCTATATAGTTTTATTAACTGCTGTCTTAATCGCATCAGCTTTAGCTTATAATCTGAAAGCATCGCAAAAACAAATTTATTGATTCTTACTACAGTGTGAAAGAGAATTATTGGGGTAATATTTTACTCGAAAGGGTAGAGGACTTTATAACAGGAGAGAAAATATGAAATATGACGCCAATTAAAATAATTAATATATTTCTCAAAAAAAAACCGACGATAATTTATCGTCGGCCTCTCGGTTTAGGTTAATTGGTACATGTTGTTTTAAATATTTTTAGCCAGCCAATCGCCAACTTCACTTGTTTTGTAAGCTTTGTTTTTTCCTGCTAAGTCTTCAGTAATAATACCTTCGGCTAAAGATTTATTCACAGCCGCTCTAATATCATCAGCTTCGGCTTGTAAGCCAAATGCATCTTCAAACATCATAGCTGCAGAAAGAACTGTAGCTAATGGATTAGCGATGTCTAAACCTGTTGCTTGTGGGTAAGAACCGTGGATAGGTTCATATAAAGAAGTATGAACGCCTTTAGAAGCAGATGGCATTAAACCCATTGAACCAGAAATTACTGAAGCTTCATCGGTTAAAATATCTCCAAATAAATTCTCGGTAATTAATACATCGTAAGAATTTGGCCATTGTACCAAACGCATTGCTACGGCGTCAACAAATTCATAGCTTACGGTTACTTCTGGATAATCTTTTTCCATATCCTGTACGGTTTCTCTCCATAAACGAGAGGTTTCCATGACGTTAGCTTTATCTACACAGCACAATTTTTTTCCACGAGTCATCGCAATTTCGAATCCCATTTTAGCTAAACGCTGCACTTCTGCTCTGGTATAAGTACAGGTATCAAAAGCAGTATCGCCATTGTCTTTTCTGCCTTTTTCGCCAAAATAAATACCACCAGTCAGCTCACGTAGGATAATTAAATCAGTTCCTTCAATGCGTTCTCTTTTTAAAGGAGAATTGTCAATTAAAGAAGGGAAGGTAAAAGTAGGACGAACGTTAGCAAATAAGCCTAGTTTCTTACGCATTTTTAATAAACCTTGCTCTGGTCGAACAGTTGCTTTTGGGTCGTTATCGTATTTTGGATGCCCGATTGCACCAAATAATACAGCATCAGCAGCCATACAAACTTCGTGAGTGCTATCTGGATAAGGTTCTCCACAAGCATCAATGGCGCAAGCGCCGGTTAAAGCAGAAGTCCAGGTAATATCATGATTATATTTTTTGGCAATTACATCAACTACCTTAACGGCTTGGGCGATAACTTCTGGTCCAATTCCGTCTCCTGCTAATAGGGCAATATTTAGTTTCATATTTTGTTAGTATCGAGTATTGAGTATAGAGTAGTTAGTATCAAGTATCAAGAGCCTATCTACGTTTTATTTTAATTTCTTTAGTACTATTTTTTTTGTTCTACGGCATGCAAAGTGTCTTGATTCTTGATACTTGCATCTTGATACCCATAGCCTTTATATTCCTGCATTTGCCCTTCCATAATGTTTAACATTTTCTCTGTTGCTTTAATGGCACAAACTGTTTGGTCTGAATCTAAACCTCTGGTTTTAAAAGTCTTTTTGTCTGTTTGCCAAGTAATTACTGTTTCACATAAAGCATCAGAACTGCTGCCGGGGGCAATATGTACAACGTAATCTATTAAAGCGGGCAATATTTTACCTTGAGATTTGTATAAATAGCTTAATGCCAGCATAAAAGCATCAAACTGTCCGTCTCCTTGTGCATGCTCTTCGTAAACTTCTCCATTTATTTTAATTGCTATAGTTGCCGATGGCCTTAAGCCTTTAGAATGAGAAAGCACATAAGATTCTACTTTAACTTTATCCTGATACGTTTTACTATCTAAAACATCAGAAATAATATAAGGCAAATCATCTTGAGTAACGGTTTCTTTTAAGTCGCCCAACTCAATTACCCTTTGAGTAACTTTCTTTAAATCTGCATCATTTAGTTTTAAGCCTAATTCTTGTAAATTCTTTTCAATATTGGCTTTACCTGATGTTTTTCCTAAAGCATAAGATCGCTTACGTCCAAATCTTTCAGGCAATAAATCGTTAAAATAAAGATTGTTTTTATTGTCACCATCTGCATGGATGCCAGCAGTTTGTGTAAACACATTTTCGCCAACTATGGGTTTATTAGCCGGTATTCTTACTCCAGAAAAAGTTTCGACTAATTTACTCACTTTATAAATAGAGCATTCTTTTAAGCTAATTTCAATTTCAGGTAAAAAATCGTTAATCACCGCAATTACACTTGCCATTGGGGCATTTCCAGCTCTTTCTCCCATTCCGTTTACGGTTAAATGTAAACCATCAATTCCGGCGTTTACTGCTTCTAATGCATTGGCTGTACCTAAGTCATAATCATTATGGGCATGAAAATCAAAATGGATTTGAGGATGCTTTGCTTTGATTTCTTTTAAAAATTTAAAAGTTTCATGAGGCGTTAAAACCCCTAAAGTGTCTGGCAATAAAATTCTTTCAATCTTTTGAGTGGCTAAAAAATCAAGATACTGAAAAACATATTCGGGCGAATTACGCATGCCATTACTCCAATCTTCTAAATAAACATTGGTTTTGATTCCTTCTTTTATACCTAATTCAATCACCAGATTAATTTCCGAAAAATGTTGTTCAGGCGTTTTTTTGAGTTGGTGTGTTAAATGATTTAAAGAGCCCTTAGTTAATAAATTTTGAACTTTAACGCCGGCTTGTAACATCCAGTCAATAGAAATACCGTGATCTACAAAAGTTAGTACTTCTACAC
>JBILPO010000364.1:0-2964 GCA_044373805.1 Pelobium sp. | reverse complement strand
CTTTCATTGGTGATTCCAGTTTTATCTGCATTTTTAATTTTTTCTGAAACGCCTACCACCATCAAAATTATAGGTTTAGGAGTTGGATTAATCGCTATTTATGCTTCAAAGCCTACAGGAAAAGGCAATTTAAAAGATATCATGAGTTGGTATCCTATCATCGTATTTTTAGGTACGGGTATTATTGATGTATTATTTAACCAACTAACACTTTTAGAAAACATCTCATTTACGGCTTCATTATTTTATATATTTTGTATTGCTAGTGTATTGGGTTTTTCAAGCTTAATTTATCAGCAAATAAAAGGAACGTTAAAATTTCAGCCAAAAGCGGCCCTAGCCGGAATAGTATTGGGATTATTTAATTTTGGATCTATTTATTTCTACATTAAAGCCTTACAAATAGAAAAAAATCAGCCTTCTGTTGTTTTTTCTTCTTTAGATATTGGAGTAATTGTATTGGGTTCTATAGTAGGTATTTTACTTTTTAAAGAGAAATTAAGTAAATTAAACATCCTGGGAATTGTTTTAGCTATTGTTGCAATTGTGATTCTTAATTTACCAAATGCTATTTGACGATACTTATAAGACTATTATAGCACCTAGTGAAGGGGTTTTTAAAGATAGAGGAAGTAAGTTTTTAGCTTTTGCTTTTCCGTTTAATAAAGAAGATCAACTCAAAGAAATTATTATCGGGCTTAAAGCCGAACATGCCAAAGCTAGGCATTGGTGTTATGCCTACCGTTTAACTCGTGATCGATCTGTTTTTAGGGTAAATGATGATGGTGAGCCTTCAGGAACAGCGGGCAGACCTATTTTAAACATTTTATTATCTAAAGAAATCACCAATGTTTTGGTGGTAGTAGTAAGGTATTTTGGCGGTACTTTATTAGGCGTTCCTGGCTTAATAAATGCCTATAAATTAGCAACTGAAGACGCTCTTAAACAAGCACAAATCATAGAGAAAAAAGTAAAAGATATTTATGAAGTGAGTTTTGAATATTTTCAAATGAATGAAGTGATGAAATTGATTAAAGATGAGCATTTAGACAGCTTTGAACAAGAATTTGATTTAACTTGTAAAATAAAAATAGCAGTGAATCAATCTGATGTCAATAGAATAATTGATAAATTAGGGCAACTTCAAAATATAAAAACCATTTTTTTCCAAACAGTATAAAAATTTAGGATATGTCTATTCAAAAAATATCAGAAGCCGATTTAATTATTAATCCTGATGGAAGTATTTATCATTTAAACTTACTCCCAGAAGATGTTGCCGATATAGTAATTACGGTTGGTGATCCTGACCGTGTAGGCGAAGTAAGTAAACATTTTGATAGCATAGATTTAAAAAAAGGAAAAAGAGAATTTATCACCCATACAGGGAATTTAGGAAGTAAACGAATCACCGTAATTTCTACAGGTATTGGTACAGATAATATAGATATTGTTTTAAACGAATTAGATGCACTGGTAAATATTGATTTTGAAACCAGAACAGTAAAATCTGAATTAAAAAGTCTGGATATCATTAGAATTGGCACCTCAGGCAGCATTAGAGAAGACATCCCTGTGGGCAGTATTTTAGCTTCTACCCACGGTTTAGGTTTAGATGCTTTAATGGATTATTACGAACCTAATAACAATATCGAAGATCTTTATTTACAGCAAAAAATCAACAAGCATTTGGGTTTAGAACAGCTTAGACCTTATTTAACTGCAGGTTCTTCAAAATTATTGCAACAAATTGGTCATGATCTTTTACAAGGAATTACAGTAACAGCGCCAGGTTTTTATTCGCCGCAAGGCAGAAAAGTAAGGGCCAATAATCGTTTCGAAGGATTAATTGATAAACTTTCAACTTTTGAGCATCAAAAACAGAAATTGACTAATTTAGAAATGGAAACCGCCGGTATTTATGCATTAGCAAATATATTTGGTCATCAAGCTTTATCTGTTAACGCTATACTCGCCCAGCGTAAAAAATTAGAATTTGCTAAAGACCCACAAAAAATAGTTGATAAAATGATTAAATTGGTTTTAGAAAGAATTTAATCATTTCTCTAACTATCAAAAAAACTCAAATTTGCTAAATAATCCGTTTCAGCTTTAAAACGTATTTTTAGGGAATATTACTTGTTTATACATATGAAAGTCGCTCTATTTAGTGCCAAATCTTACGATAAAGAATTTTTTGACCAATTCAATGATTCTGCACACCTATTTACCTATTTTGATGCTCCATTAAATAAAGACACGGCTAAACTATGTGATGGTTTTGATGCTGTTTGTGTTTTTGTAAACGATAAAATGGATAAAAAAACCATTACCTTATTAGCGCAATATGGTGTTAAACTAATTGTATTGCGCTGCGCTGGTTTTAATAATGTAGACTTAATCACGGCAAAAGAACAACAGATTAAAGTTTTTAGGGTGCCCGCATATTCTCCAAATGCAATTGCAGAACATGCTGTAGCATTGATTTTAACCCTCAATAGAAAAACTCATAAAGCTTATAACAGAATTAGAGAGAATAATTTTTCACTCAAAAAACTAACAGGATTTAATTTAAACGGTAAAACTATAGGTGTAATTGGAACAGGTAAAATTGGGGTTGAATTTTGTAAAATCATGCTTGGTTTTGGCTGTAATGTACTAGCCTATGATATATTTGAAAATGAAGATTTAAAGAAAAGAGGCGTTGTTTACCAAACTTTTGAAGAAATATTAAAAGTAGCTGATATCATTTCTTTACACTGCCCATTAAATCCAGAAACTCAACATTTAATTGATGGAGAGGCCTTTAAAAAGATGAAAAATGGGGTGATGATTATTAATACCAGTAGAGGCGCTGTTATTGATACCAAGCAAGCTATTAAAGCTTTAAAATCAGGAAAACTAGGTTATTTAGGTATTGATGTTTATGAACAAGAAGAACATTTATTCTTTAAAGATTTATCA
>JBILPO010000030.1:0-10375 GCA_044373805.1 Pelobium sp. | reverse complement strand
GAGGCATAAGTATTTTTTTATCGCAACAACTATGGATAAGACCTATACCAGATACAGCTGATAATTGCCATCTAGCATTTAAACTGCGGGCAGTTACGGGCCCATAAGCTAAATAAGCACTATGCTGATCATACCACTGACCATTTTCGCATTTAATCTCACTTTCTTCACTGCCTGCTCCGCAAGTCATAGAATCGCCAATAAATTCTATTTTGCGTTTCTGCAGAGCAGCTGGTCTAAGTAGTTTTTCGCATTCAACTCCCAAAATTTGGACATAGCCGTTATCCGGTTCAGTATTTTTACAAATCACAATCGTGTGTGTGCCACTCGATAAATTTTTAGCTAAGGATACTGAGTTTTCTTTTCCTTTTAATTGGATACGGTAAGCTGGCTGGTTATCCACTTTAATTTCCAAATAGTTCAGCACATTTCCGTACAACATTTGGTCGTTAATTTGAAGATTACAAAATGTACCTACAAACTTAATTTGCAAATACGCCCCTGAAGCCCAAATTTTCGGCTTTTCAGCATCCGAAAAATCAACTCTACCAGTATACTGTATAAATTGATGGTTGCCTTTATAAAAATTTATAAGGTTTGGTTTAGCAATGGCAAGGCCACTAAAAAGTATAAAAAGCAAGAAAAAATAAACTATTTTCATCATTAAACAAAAACTCTATGGCCAGAAAGATTTTCTCTAAACTCTTTTGGAGTACAGCCTTTCTTCTTTTTAAAAATTCTATTGAAATTTGAAATATTATTGAAGCCACAATTATAAGCCAATTCGGCAATTCCAGCAGTAGTATCAATTAGTTTACGAGAAGCGTGACCTAATCTAATTTCTATTAAACTATCTATAAAACTTATTCCTGTACGACTTTTAAAAAAACGACTAAATGAAACTTCCGTCATATTAGCAATCCTGGCAACTTCAGCCAAACTCATCTGTTTATCAAAATTTAAATTGATGTATTCCATCACCTTTTCTACCCTCCTGCTGCTGTAAGAAAACTCTACATTACTAAAAGCAGAATCTGAAAGTGTGCGCATGTTTCTAGAAGTAGAAAGATCATGCAGAATAGACATTAACTCTAAAACGGAATCAAAGCCATGTTTTTTATTTAGCTTCACTAGTCTTGGCCCTATAGTTTGAGTGGTTTCTTTAGAAAATAAAATTCCACATTTTGCTTTTTCAAACATTTCTCTAATCACACGAAGCTGATTTCTGCGTAAAAACCTTTCATCAAATAAATCCTTATGAAACTGCAGGGTAACTTCATGGATTTCTTTACCCGCTAACTTATGTGTTTCCCATACATGCGGAAGATTTGAGCCAATTAAAACTAATTCAGTATCAAATATTTCTTCGATATGATCACCAACAACTCTTCTTGCACCACTTGCGTTAGCAATAAAGTTTAACTCCATTTCTTCGTGGTAATGCAAAGGGAAATCAAAATCCCTTTTCTTTCTCTCAAAAATGGTAAAACAATCACTATTTGTGAGTGGTGTAATCTCTTTAATTATGTTTGAATGCAGCATAAGCATAGATAATATCAATAATTAAGATAAAATAATATCATAATTTTATCAGGATTCAAATATAGCATAAGAACTTAGTAATAAGCTATTAAAAATATAATTCAAAACTATAACACGCGTTATAATTCATATAAATTAATACCAAAGAGATAAAAATATTATTAATAGATAAAATAGTATTATTATTAGAACCCTATACAAAACTACTTTTGATACAAACCAAATTAAACGTATATGCCTAATAAACTATTTACTAATTTATTTGCAATACTCGTAAGCTTACTCCTCATTAACCCAGCTTTAGCGCAAGAAAAGAAGCTTTCAGGGAAGGTTTCTGATGAAAAAGGAATTGAACTTCCAGGCGTATCAGTGAGTATTAAAAACACTAAAATCGGGGTGATTACCGATGCTAAAGGTAATTTCTATTTGAATGCTCCCCAAAGCAGCCAAACCATTGTGTTTTCTTTTTTAGGAATGGAAGAACAACAGGTTTCCATAGGTACTAAAACTACTTTTAAGATCAGTTTAAAAGTAAAAATGACCACCCTATCTGATGTTGTAGTGATTGGTTATGGTACAGTAAATAAATCTGACTTAACTGGTGCTGTATCTAGAATTGAACGGGAAGACCTTATTAAAGATGCACCAATTAACATTTTACAGGCCTTGCAAGGAAAAATATCAGGAGTAAATGTAACTCAAAATGATGGAGCACCGGGTGCCGGACTTAGTATTAGAATTAGAGGCTCTAATTCTTTTTTAGGAGGTACTGAACCACTTTATGTAATAGATGGCGTTCCATTCAATAATAATAGTAGTGGCTCTACTCCTTTATCAATTGGCGAAGACGAAAAGCAAACTTTAAATGCCATGTCGTTTTTAAATCCTAGTGATATAGAAAGTATCGACATTCTAAAAGACGCTTCAGCAACAGCCATTTATGGTTCTCGCGGGGCAAATGGAGTGGTTTTAATTACTACAAAGAAAGGAAAAAGTGGCAAGGATAAAGTTGAAACAAACTTCACCTTTGGCCAAGCTCAGGTTTCTAGAAGAATTGATGTTTTAAGCGCAGCAGAGTATGCTGGATATCAAAATTTAGCGTATCAAAATTCCAATAAATATACAGGTACAAATTATAGCATTCCTTATCCAGGAATTGATCTTCCAGACCCATTAAACCCTGGAGGTACTTATTACGCTAAAGGTCCACAAGATTATTTGGAAGACGATAACAATTGGCAAGATCAAATTTTCCGTCGTGGCCTTTATCAGAATTATTCAGTTAATATATCTGGAGGAAATGATGCTGGCAGTCATAGTTTAACTTTTAGCTATTTAGACCAAGAGGGAACCATATCTAATTCAGATTACAACAGATTTGGCTTAAATTCAAATTTGAACAGAAACATAAGCAAAACATTTAAAGCTGGCACAAGTACTTCATTTGCTAACACCCTTACCAATGGCGTAAAAACAGGTTCTGACAAATCTGATGCCGCTAGTGCGGGAGTAATACGTTCAGCACTCACTTTTCCATCAACTACAAGAGAAGCAATTGATTATGATGGCGTTGGCGATGCTTTTATCACTAACCCATTTGTTTATGTAAATTCAGTATTGAACTCCGTGAAAGGATTGAATATATTTTCATCAAGCTATGTAGAGGCTACTTTTTTAAAAGATTTCAAATTCAGACAGAATATTGGATTCAGTTATTCTGCAAATGCCAGAGATCAATATTATCCACGAAGCGTGTACGAAGGTTTTGCAGTAAGAGGCTCTGGATTAAAATCAGACAACATATGGAATAGTGGGGTTTCTGAAAGTTTATTGACCTACAAAAAACAGCTTAATAAACACAGCTTAAACGTGGTTGGCGCCAGTACTTTTGAACGTACATCAGGTCAATCTAAAAGAGCGGAAGCTAAAACGTTCCCTAACGATGCTTTACAAAATGAAAACTTAGCTGCAGGGGAAGTTATCTTACCAGTGATTACTTCACGCTTCCAATCAACTCTAATTTCATTTTTAGGTAGAACCAATTATAATTATGATAATCGGTATTTTCTTACCTTATCTCATCGTCAGGATGGATCTAGTAAGTTTGGCAAGGATAATAAATGGGCTGGATTTTCATCTGCAGCAATTGCTTGGAAAATATCAAGCGAAAACTTCATGAAAAAGATTGAATCTGTTAGTGATTTAAAACTACGTCTTAGTTATGGCCAAACAGGGAATCAAGGTATTGGATCTTATGCTTCCTTAGCTAAATTAAGTGTCTATAATTATCCTTTTGGCGGAACCGTACAAACTGGCTTAGCAAATGATTTATATGCAGGTCCTGCAAATGAGAAACTTAAATGGGAAACTACCACGGCTTACAACTTAGGTTTGGACTTAGGTATGTTTAATAATAGGCTTAACCTGAGTGTAGACCTTTACCATAAAACTACTGACAATTTATTACAAAACTTAATCATTCCATCTTCAAGTGGGTTTCAAACTAAACTGGTAAACTCTGGTTCGGTAGAAAATAAGGGATTAGAAGCAACTGTAAGCGGCGTAATTTTAAAGAATAAAGATTTTGAGTGGAATTCTAATTTCAATATCTCCTTTAACAGAAATAAAATCTTAAGCCTTAGCCCAGATGTTACCGTACAATACGGCAGAAACATATCAACTGGCGACGCTCCTTTTATTCAAACAGTTGGTCAACCTATTGGCGCTTTGTACGGATATGTTGAGGATGGTTATTATAAAAATGAAGCTGATGTTAGAAGCGACCCAGTTTTCAACGGTCAATCTAGCGCCCTTATTTTAAGGGCTATTGGAGAAATAAAGTATAAAAACTTAGATAATAATAATGCTTCTATTTCACAAACTGACCAAACATATATAGGAAATGTAAACCCAGATTACACTTTCGGATTTTCTAATAATTTCAAGTACAAGCGAGTTGAGCTAAGTGTATTCATAAATGGCGTTCAAGGGAATGACATTATTAATATGAACACTAGGTTTAATGCAAATTTAGGAACAAACAAAAACATTACACAAGAAATGTTTGATGGTGCATGGGCTGCAAATAAGGATAACAGTTTTGCTACAGGACCAAAAATAATCCGTCAATCATTTAGGAATATATTGTTTTCACGTAGGTTTATTGAGGACGGTAGTTTTGTAAGAATAAAAAACATTACCGCTAGTTATAATATTCCTATAAAGACTAAAACGATATCAGCCATTAGGGCGTCTTTTGGGGTAAATAACCTATTTACGTTTACCAACTATTCTGGCTATGACCCTGAGGTTAACAGCTATGGTGACAACCCAGCACTATTTGGGGTAGATCTTGGAGGTTATCCAAACTCAAGAACCTATAATCTTTCTTTACGTTGCAATTTTTAACCTTATTAAAAATATAATATGAAAGCGATTTCAAAATATTTTACGGCATTAATTGGAGGTCTTTGTTTAATTGGCATCAGTTCATGCGAAAAACAATTAGAAGAAACCTCCTATTCTTTTTATTCTCCCGAGAATTTCTATAAAAATGAAAGCGATGCAAAAGCAGCTATCAATGGAGTATATAACGAATTATATACCTACGATTTATTTGTACAGCCATTTTGGAACTTAACCATTTTAGATGACGACCATGTATCTGGAGCAGATTGGTATTTAGGAAGTACAGGATCAGGTAACCCGCAAGCTTACTGGGGTTATGACCGGCCGTGGGCAGGTTGCTATGTGATGATTGCAAGGGCAAATAATGTCTTAGAAAACGTAGCCAATATGTCAAACATTAATGCAGATCTTAAAAATAGAATTTTAGGTGAAGCCTACTTTTTAAGAGGTTGGGCTTATTTTCAATTGGTACAATTATATGGAGGCGTTCCAATTCGAACAAAATCATTATCAGTAAGTAGCCCAGAAACTAATTTACCACGAGCAACAGTGAAAGAAACTTATGAGGTAATCATCAGTGATTTTAAAGCTGCCGAAGAAAAATTATTCCCATTGGGTAATGCTAAAGCTGGAGAAGTGGGTAGGGTAAATCAAGGTGTAGCTAAGGCTTTTTTAGCTAAAACCTACTTAACGATGGCTTCAGGATCATTAATAGGGAAAATTAGTGTTCGTGGAGGTACTGATAACGGCTATTATTCTTATGATAAAACAGTTGTTTCTGGCTTGGAAGGATTGAATAGTAATGATTATTTTATTTTGGCTAGGGATAAAGCAGCAGAAGTGATAACTAGCAATTCGTATACCCTAACTCCAAATTGGAAAGATATATGGAGTATAACAGGTAGAAATGCCAAAGAACACATGTGGCAATTGCAATCATTAGCAGGAACTGCCTTCGTTAACAATCTAGGAACTTATTTCTCTGCTAGATCAACCTTTGGACAAGGAGCTGTTTGGACAACTAATAACCACTATGATGATTATGAATTGGAAGACAAGAGAGTATTAGACGGCGTTACGCATAATTATACCACTTTACAAGGAACAAATATCTTCTATCCATTTGCGCAATCTGCTTTATATAAAATAGTAAATGGGATTACCTATAATAACACCAACACCTCTACCGCACAAAGAGCTTATACTATAAAATTCAGTGGTGTTTCTGACCCAACGGTAGCTAATAGTGACGCTTTTTACCCACTAATGCGTTTTTCAGAAGTTTTATTAATGCATGCTGAAGCTGAAAATGAAATAAATGGAGGAAGTAATGCGGCTTATGAAAGTCTAGCTTTAGTTAGGAATAGAGTAAGTGCATCTGTGGCTACAGCGGGAATGACCAAAGAGCAATTTCGCAGTTTTATTTTAGCTGAAAGGGCAAGAGAATTCAACTTAGAGGGCATTAGACGTTTTGACTTATTGCGTTGGGGGATTTATTTACAAGTAATGAATAAAATTTCGACAGGGCAAAACAATATTTCTAAAGTAAGGTCTCTTAAAAATTTACTTCTCCCACTCCCATTAAACGAACTAAATTCTAATACAGCTATTAAAGGGAATAATCCAGGATGGTAAGGTATTCTGTTAATTACAATTATTATAAAATAATATAAAAATGAAAAAAATTAGACTATCGTTAGGCTTATGCACATTAGCTACAAGCTTGTTTTTTCTTTTTTCCTGCAAAAAAGAAAAAACAGAAAATCAAAGTCCGCCAACATTAAGAGAAGTAATTACACTTACCGCTAGAAATACACCCATAACTACTATTGGTTATGGCGAGTGGATTATTCTAAAGGGAACAAATTTGGGAACAACTTTCAAAGTTGATTTTAACGGGACATTAGCTGCAGATTCTTTACTTTATGGAAATGACTCTACGGTAACGGTTAAAATACCATCAAGCTTAGCAGATCCTATTAACAACCCTATCACTGTAACTACAAAATACGGTTCTGCGACATTAAACTTTCAAATACTACAACCTGCACCTGTAATTACCAGTTTCGATCCTGCAGCTGGAGGTCCTGATGATATAGTCACTATTCAAGGAAACTATTTTAAAGGCTTAACGGAAGTGAAATTTGAAACCACAATTGCGAGCATCATTTCAAGTTCGCAAACAGAAATAAAAGTTAAAGTACCTGCAGGAATCAATTATGGATATTTATATGTCACCACGCCAATAGGGACGGTAAAATCATCAAAATCATTTGGATTAAAGTTTACTATTTTCGATGAAGCTATGGCCTCAGGCTGGACGAATACTTCCTACAGTAGCACTTACGACATGACTAATGCCACAACTGTAAGAAGAGGAGCTAAAGCTATAGCTCATAAATTTAGTGTAGGTTTTGGAGCTGCTAGATTCACAAAAGCCACACCTGCTTTTTCTACATTGGGTTATACCCACTTAAAAATATCTATTAACGGTGGCCCAGGCACAAGTGGAAAAAAAGTTAGGGTAACAATAGTATCGGGTAAAACTTTCGACTTAATTTTAACGCAAGGTATATGGACAGATTACCAAATACCGCTAACTAACCTTGGTAGCCCAGCAACAATATCAGCTATTACCTTTCAAGAGTTTAGTGGACTTGCTTCTCAAATTTATATTGATGATGTTGGCTTATATTAAAAAATAATTTAAAAGAATAAATGAGCATAAAAGCCCTCATCATATTTTGTATTACACTATTCTGTTTTAATATAAGTGTAGGTCAAAAATTGAAGACCAAAAATATAGTTATCATTACTCTTGATGGTTATAGATGGCAAGAATTATTTAATGGTGCAGATTCGAGCTTACTTTTTGGGAAGAAATTTAATACACAAGACTCTAATTGGAGAGTTAAAAAATATTGGGGCAAAAACAACGCTGAAAGAAGGGCGAAAATAACGCCTTTCTTCTGGAATACAATAGCTAAAGAAGGTCAAATTTATGGGAATCGCAATTACAAAAATTTTGTAAACTTGACTAATAACTACTGGTTTTCATACCCAGGCTATAATGAGATTTTCACTGGCTCTGCTGATTCTGTAATCAATTCTAATGATCATCCAGCAAACCATAATGTGAATATATTAGAATTTTTTAATCAACTTTCTGATTATAAAGGAAAAGTAGCCTCGTTTAATTCTTGGGATACTTTTAATAAAATATTAAATGAGGAGCGATCAGGAATTTCAATAAATTCTGGTTTTACAGATGTAAAGAATGATCATTTAAGTGAAGTTCAAAAAAGCTTGAATGAGCTTCAACATTGGCTCCCTAAAGATTATGGAGCTGGAGAAAGACATGACGCCATTACTTATTCATTTGCAAAAGAACATGTAAAATTAAACCATCCTAAAATATTACAAATTAGCTTTGTAGAAACAGATGGATTAGCTCACAGTGGTAAATATGACTATTATTTAGATGCGGCACACTATAATGATTTGATGATTGCTGATCTATGGAATTACATGCAAAATGACCCATTTTATAAAGATCAAACTACATTTATCATTACAGAAGATCATGGAAGAGGAAATGGAGATAATTGGCCACACCATTATTATACGGTTGCAAATTCTAACGAGATATTTTTCTCAGTAATAGGACCAGATACTAAACCTCTAGGGGAGATTAAACAAAAAGGACAATGGTATCAACATCAATTTGCACAAACCATTGCATCATTTTTAAATGTAAAATTTGAAAGTGGTAAAAGTATAGGAAAACCAATTACGGAAGTTCTATCAAAAGAATAATACTATTAATAATACACCACCCCCTTTATGAAGATCAATAAACTTCTTTTGTTTAGCTTTTTCGGATACAGCACCTTGTTTTCCATTAAAGTCTATAGTCAAACTTTATCTGACCAATTTGCGAGTAAAGAGAGCCTAGCACTTTACAATAATTTAAATTTATTAAGTAAAAAACAGACTTTATTTGGTCATCAGGATGATTTAGCTTATGGTGTAAATTGGAAATACGAACGTAAAAAAAGTGATATTAAAGATGTGGTAAATGATTATCCGGCTGTTTATGGCTGGGATATTAGCGGTATTGAACATGGTGATAAAGAGAATATTGACCAAGTTCCATTCTCTAAAATGAAAAAATACATTAAAGAAGGCTATAAAAGAGGAGCTGTTATTACTTTAAGTTGGCATTTTGACAACCCATTAACTGGCGGCTCATCTTGGGACACTACCAAAAACTCTTTAGCTTCTATATTGCCTGGAGGAAATAAACATGAGCTGTACAAAACTTGGTTGGACAAAGCAGCCGAGTTTATGATTGACCTTAAGGGCAAAAGAAATGAGCCTATACCCCTACTCTTTCGTCCCTTTCATGAATTAACTGGCAATTGGTTTTGGTGGGGGAAAAACACTTCAACAATAGAAGAGTTTAAAGAAGCCTGGAAATTTACAGTCAACTACCTTCGTCAAGAAAAAAAATTAAACAACCTCCTAATGGTTTATAATGCCAATGATTTCACTACAGAACAAGAATTTTTAGAACGTTATCCTGGAGATGATATGGTAGATATTTTAAGTTTCGATAAATATCAATTTGAAACTCAGGATAAGGATTTATTTATAAATGAGGTTCGCAAACAGCTTGATATTCTTAAAAAAGTTACCGAAAATAAAAATAAAATAGCCGCCTTTGCTGAAACAGGATTTGAATCAATACCAGACAGCACTTGGTGGACAGAAACTTTGTTACCCATCATAAAAGATTACCAACTTTCTTATGTTTTGGTATGGCGAAATGCTGGCTATATGCCTTCCATAAAAAAAATGCATTATTACGCCCCATATAAAGGTCAAGTATCTGAAAATGATTTTAAAAAATTCTATAAGACAGATAAAATGCTATTCGAGAAAGAATTAGGACTTAAAAATATTTACCGATAAATGAAACTACAACTGATAGATATTTCTATTTTACTTGCTTATTTAGTAGCCATGGTACTCATTGGTTTTTACATGAGAAACAAGGCGAAAAAAGATAAAGAAAGTTATTTAATGGGAGGCAAAAAACTCCCGTGGTATATGCTTGGATTAAGCGATGCCAGCGATATGTTTGACATAAGTGGCACCATGTGGATGGTAGCACTCTGTTTTGTTTACGGATTTAAGAGTATCTGGATTCCCTGGTTATGGCCAGTTTTTAATCAGGTATTTATGATGATGTTTTTATCCAAATGGCTGAGAAGATCTAATGCTACCACAGGCGCTGAATGGTTAAAAACAAGATTTGGACTAGTAGGAAAAGGAGTTACGGGCTCACATATCATAGTTATAGCCTTTGCATTAATTAGTTGTTTAGGCTTTTTAGCTTATGGATTTGTTGGCTTAGGTAAAT
>JBILPO010000363.1:0-2974 GCA_044373805.1 Pelobium sp. | reverse complement strand
CCACTTTTCACAAAGTTCTTTTACCGCTGCTAATTTGATATTTCCACCCACAACCATAATGGCATTTTGCGGATTATAGTGCTTCTTAAAAAATGCTTTTACATCTTCAATTTTAGCATCTTCAATGTGTGCCAATTCTTTCCCAATTGTGGCCCATTGGTAAGGATGTTTTTGATAAACCAGCGGACGTAATTTTAACCAAACATCGCCGTAAGGCTGATTTAAATAACGCTGTTTAAACTCCTCACAAACCACATTTCTTTGCACTTCTAAACTCTTTTCAGAGAAAGCTAAACTCAACATTCGGTCAGATTCTAACCAAAAAGCAGTCTCTAAATTATCAGCCGGTAAAGTGATATAATAGTTGGTAATATCGTTACTGGTAAAGGCATTATTCTCGCCTCCAACCCTTTGTAAAGGCTCGTCATAAGAGGGAATATTTACCGATCCACCAAACATTAAATGCTCAAATAAATGCGCAAATCCTGTTTGTTCGGGGTTTTCATCCCTTGCACCCACATCATATAAAATATTTAAAACAGCCATAGGCGTGGTATCATCTTCATGCACCAAAACCCTTAATCCGTTTTCTAAAGTAAATCGTTCAAATCTTACCATGATTATTCTTGAATCACAAATTTAGGTTTTTTTAAGGGGAAAGTTGGAAGTTTGGAAGATGGAAAGATTGGAAAGATGTAAGATGGAATATGGAAGGATGGGAAAGGTGGAAGTTTGGAAAGTTGGAAGTTTGGAAAGATGGAATTTGTAAAGCAAGGTTTGCTGTCATCTATTGGGGATAGTCCCGCTTTTCCTCCAAATCCGCTCGCTCCTGCCCTGCGGGTTTTCCGTACAATCGGGTTTATTTTACGCAGGGTTTTGCAATTAAATAAAGCAGGATGGCTATCGTTTGAATTAAGTTTAAGCATCACTGGTCAACCACTGAATGAACCCAATAAGGCCGTTGGATAAACTTAGTAAGAAGTCATGGTGAACACCATGGGGTTTAAAGGCTTTACTTTAAAGCCCTATTTTATAAAAAAACAGCTACTGTTATTGATTTTCTAAGAAAATTAAACCTATAGATAGATTTTGACAGGTGAGTATATTTTTTTGCTTAGAAAAAAATGTTAAAATTTATTTTTACTTTTAATTAAAATAACAACAATCATATACTCTGTAATTTTAAAATCAAAAAACATGAAAAAATTTTTATTCTTTACATTTCTTGCATTAATTAGCTTAATTGACGTTAAAGCACAAACCAAATTTAAAATTATTACTACTATAGAATCGATAATACCAGGTGGTTTAGGTCGATCTAGAATAATTGAAAATGGTACTGAAATAGATTACACTCAATTTACTACCGAACGCATTGATGGAAAAGAGAGCGATCAAGGAAAAATCAAAAGAGGTGACGCTAAAGCGGATAAGTTTACAGAGACTAAAATGTTAAACTTTTATAGTTTAGTGGGTATTAACTTCCAAAATATCGCTTCTAATGATGCGTTAATTACCTCTATGTTGAATGATTTATCTACCAAAGGATGGGAATTATTCAATGTAGTTAGTGGGGTAGAAAGTGAAGCTGGAAAACAAGATGGTGAAGGTATTTTTATTACGCGTTACATCTTCAAAAAGAAATAAAAACAATAAAAAAAGCCTCTTTTACTGAATATTTCGGTTTAGAGGCTTTTTGCATTTTAAATACAATTGTAATTAGGGAATTGATACTCATCGATTTCTGAAATTATCAAAAGAAAATTATTTTTCATTTTCTGAAAGAATATAATTCTTCCAAAAGTTTACCTAAAATTGCCTGTTTGCTAAGTGAGCATTTGGGCTGTTGATGGGATAAAGCTCGACTTGCTATTCCCAATTATTGCCATGCTGGTATTGGTTGCGTCTTATTTAAGTTTTCATCAACTCGTAAAAAATCAAAAATAATTGGTTCGAAAAGGCGACCATATAGCAACATTTAGCTTAAAATATGGCATATCTAATCGCAATTCATTTTAATTGACGAAACAGAATACCGATACCAAAGGAATTAAGCCTAAAACTTATCGCACAATAATTCTTATCCTTGTCTTTATTAAAATTAGGATGAGCGAAAAAGAAAAAATGCTTTCTGGGTTGCCGTATTTGGCGATAGATGAAACCTTAATTAAAGAAAGGCGACATGCGAAACGCTTATTGCGACAGTTAAACGTAACCGAATATTTAGTTACAAAAACCGCAAAAAACATTATCAAAGAATTGATTCCCAATACAGGGAAAAACTTTTACATAGAACCCCCATTTCATTGTGACTATGGCTACAACATCCATTGTGGCGAAAATGTATATTTTAATGTTAATTGTGTGGTGTTAGATACCATGAAAATTACCATTGGTTCTCATGTACTTTTTGGCCCCGGAGTGCAAATTTATGCAGCCTCTCACCCATTAGATCCCGAAACAAGAAAAACCTTAGAGCTTTCTAAACCGGTAAATATTGGAGATAATTGTTGGATTGGTGGCGGAGCAATTATTTTACCAGGCGTTAGCATTGGCAATAATTGCGTAATTGGAGCCGGTGCTGTAGTAACTAAAGACATTCCCGATGATTCTATGGCAGCTGGTAATCCTGCAAAAGTGATTAAGAAATTAATATCCTAAATAAAAAAACTTCATTAAAACATGAAAAACGTATTTCAACTTTCAGATAAAACCGAAATCTTAGAACGTATTCACAAATTAACTCCCAACACTCAAAGAAAATGGGGTAAAATGACAGTTGCTCAGATGCTGGCTCATTTAAATGTTTCTTATGAAATGATATATGAAGACAAGCATCCTAAACCTAATTTTTTAATGGGGTTAATCTTAAAATATTTGGTAAAAAATATGGTGGTGAATGAAAAACCCTATAAACAAAACGGACAAACAGCACCTGCATTCATTATTAAAGACGATAAAGATTTTGAAACTG
>JBILPO010000362.1:0-2983 GCA_044373805.1 Pelobium sp. | reverse complement strand
ATAGTTTTCCATAATCATATTCGCTAACAATTTTTTACAAGCAGTTTCTACTTTTTCTGTTGCAATTTCTTGGGTTTCTGCATCTACTTCTAAAGTAATGTGTCTTCCTATTCTTACATTATTAATCTCTGGTAAACCCAAATTTTTCATGCTACCTGTTACCGCTTTGCCTTGAGGGTCTAAAATTTCTTTTAAAGGCATTACATCTATATCTGCTAAAAATTTTTTCATTTTGAATATTTAAAATGTATTTGAGAAAAAAGTATATATAAAATTAAAACTATGGGTAATGCGGCAAATTTAAGAAAAGACAGCAACACTACAGAAAAAATAAGAAAAATGAATTTGTATTTATTTGCTTCCCAGCTTAACTTATTCATTTTCATTGAAAAAAGTTTTAACTCGCTTATCAAAAGATAACTTACTGTAATAGTAATTGCTAACAGAAAATAGGTATTTGCAAGCAAACTAGAATAATCTAATAAATAGGGTAGTGAGATGATGAAAAATGTATTCATTGGTGTGTTTAAACCAATAAATTCTTCTGTTTGGCGAGTGTCTATATTAAATTTCGCTAATCTTAACGCTGAGAAAATTGTGATTAAAAAACCTGCATAAGCAAGTAAGCCCGCATTGGCATTTAATAGTAATTGGTATATGATAACGCCAGGTAAAAGACCAAAGCTAATTACATCAGCTAAAGAATCTAATTCTTTTCCAATAGCTGATTTAACATGAAGCAATCTTGCCGCAAATCCATCAAAAAAATCAAATACGCCAGATATAATTACAAAAAAAGCAACAGTTTTAAGGTCGCCATTAAATGCATATACAGTACCAATACAACCCGAAAAAAGGTTGCCGCAGGTTAACATATTTGGAATGTGTTTTTTTATATTCATAAGGTTTAAGGTTTTAGCACTAAGGTTTAAGGTGTTTAAAACCCTAAACCTTAATACCTTTTACCATTTGCCTTTTACGAGTTCATTGAAACTAAAAATTCTTCATTAGATTTTGTTCCTCTTACCTGCGTAAGTAAAAACTCCATGGCTTCCTGAGAGTTCATATCTGCTAGGTGATTTCTTAAAATCCAAATTCTTTGAAGTGTTTCTTTATCTAATAATAAATCATCTCTTCTAGTGCTTGATGCAGTAAGATCAATAGCAGGGAATATACGTTTGTTAGATAATTTTCTATCTAACTGAAGTTCCATATTACCAGTTCCTTTAAATTCTTCGAAAATTACTTCGTCCATTTTAGAACCTGTATCTGTTAATGCTGTGGCTAAAATTGTTAAAGAGCCACCATCTTCTATATTACGAGCCGCCCCAAAAAATCTTTTTGGTTTGTGTAATGCATTGGCATCTACACCACCAGATAATATTTTTCCAGACGCAGGTGCAACTGTATTATATGCTCTTGCCAAACGAGTGATAGAATCTAGAAGTATAACTACATCATGACCACATTCTACCATTCTTTTTGCTTTTTCTAAAACGATATTCGCAATTTTTACGTGGCGTTCTGCTGGCTCATCAAATGTAGAAGAAACTACTTCGGCTCTTACGCTTCTTGCCATATCAGTTACCTCTTCCGGACGCTCATCAATCAATAAAATAATTAAATAAACTTCTGGATGGTTTGCTGCAATGGCGTTAGCTACTTCTTTTAATAAGTTGGTTTTACCGGTTTTAGGTTGTGCAACAATTAATCCACGCTGGCCTTTACCTATTGGTGTAAATAAATCCATAATTCGAGTAGAATGATCACTCGGTTTCATGAAAAGATTTAATCTTTCTGACGGAAATAATGGGGTTAAATAATCAAAGGGAACACGGTCTCTTACCTCTGCAGGTACACGGTTGTTGATAGATTCTACTCTTACCAAAGGGAAATATTTTTCACCTTCTTTTGGTGGTCTTATGCTCCCTCTAACAGTATCTCCGGTTTTTAATCCAAATAACTTGATTTGAGATTGAGAAACGTAAATATCATCAGGAGAAGTTAAGTAATTATAATCTGATGATCTTAAGAAACCATATCCATCTGGCATAATTTCCAGTACACCTTCATTGATAATTACATTATCAAAATCAAAAGCAGAATCTTGATTTTTTTGTTTACCAGCCTGATGTTTTTCTGGTCTGATAGATTTTACCTCTGTTTTAACTTCACCTTCTAAAATTGGAGTTTCTGTTACAGTGGTGGTAGTTTCTTCTTCAGCTAAAACAGCTTCTTTTTGAATAGGCTCTTCGTATTTAGGCATGTTAAAAAGAGGACCGTCATCTGCAGAAACATCAGACTTTCTTTTTTCTATGGCGACTACCTTTGTAGTACGAGCTCTTTTTTTAGTTTTTTCTTCAGAAATAGGAGTATCTACCGCTATCTCGCCAGAATTTCTTGCAGCAACAATTAAGTCTTGCTGTTCTTTAATTTTGGCTATCAGATCAGCCTTACGCAGTTCGTCGGTGCTTTCTACACCAAAGCTTTTTGCGATTTCACGAAGCTCAGAAACAAGCTTGTCGTTCAATTCGTTTGTATCAAACATTAAAATGAATTATTATCAAGGAATTAATTTATAAGAATTTATCCGTTTAGATTAGTTGTAACATTTAATATCCTATGTGAATTTATTTGTTTTGACTTAATCCGTAGAAAAAGGATAAATTGAGATTATGATGCAATTATATTGATTAATTTGTAAAAAATAAATTATTTCGCATTATTTTTTTTCTCATCCCTTTTAATTTTATCAATTTAGCGGTCATATTCTTCAAACACATGACTCGCCAGGAAATTATCCATCAAATAAAAAAGAAAAAATCGTTTTTAAGTGTAGGTCTGGATACCGATATTAATAAGGTTCCAAAGCATCTTTTAAAATACAAAGATCCTGTTTTAGAGTTCAATAAATTAATTATTGATGCCACTTCAGATTTATGTATCTCTTATAAAATAAATACTGCATTTTATGAATCTAGAG
>JBILPO010000361.1:0-2989 GCA_044373805.1 Pelobium sp. | reverse complement strand
AGAGAAACGGATTTTACTATAATCTGCTTCATAAGCATCATTGCTTCCGTCTTGATTTCTGATAAAAAAGTTTCCATTTTCATCAAATTGATAGGAGTAGCTATTGGTATTTAAGCTGGTGTTGGTAAAGAGGTTAACTTTAAAAATTGAATCTCTGGTGATTTGGTAAACACCTTCTGATTTGAAACGAAAACTTCGGGTATCAAAGCGTCTAAATTCATTACCACCTTCAAAATCATTGCTGTAATCATCACTATAAATGAGTTGATTATTTCTAATGAAAAGGGGTTTTTGCGTAGTTTGAGAAACTTCTGAACGTCCGTTTTGCATCACTATCGCTCTAATTTCTAAATAGGGATTTTGGATATTCAAGCTGGGATGAAAAACACTAAAGTTGATTTTTTGTCGGGTATCTCTAACGGCAACTCGGCGTGATCTGGTAATTTCTGCCTGTACACTCACTTTCGAATTCACTACAAAAAATCTTCTGGTTATGAGTAATTTAGAAGCATCTCCATCTTCATAAACTTTCAATAAATAATTGCCAGATAATTTAGGAATTACGGTTAAATTTGGTATACTAACCTCGTAATGGGTGTATTTTTGGTAGGTATTAAAAGATGATCTATAAGTGTTAATGCGGTCTTCGCTAAAACTCTCTAAATAATCTATAGATGAGATTTGTGAAGGAATCCAATTGGCATCACAGTGAATTACGCTGTAATATAAACTTCTGCTGTTGAGGCGGAGATCGTCAAATTTTAACAATAAACGTTCTTGTGAACCTAAGTTTAAAACAGGAAAGGATTGATCTTTTTTATCGTTATAAAATTCTACACTTTTTATTTCCTTAAGATAATTTACATCATCATAAATGGGTTGTACTGATGGAATCTCAATTCTTTTGGGTCTTTCTTTTTTAGGTTTTTTTTGACCGAAAACGGTTGAAGTGGAAAGTAGAAAGTAGAAAGTTAAAAATGAAATAGTCCAAAGTCTGAAAACCGAAGGCCGTAGTCCGATTTTAGTTCTTTGTAAATAGGTTTTGTTTAATTTTCTCATTTGATGAGTTTAAAAATCTGCATTCCGCGGTCGGCAGATTAATCTCGTTTAACTAAAAAATAATTACTTCTAACCAATTAAACACCACTAATCAACTATAAAAAAGTCGAAAGTAGGCTGTTAGCTAACCAACTCCAATCAAAAAAACTAATTACAAATAGCAAAAGCTGATAACAACTTGCAAAGTAGTTTACAACTAAGACCTCACAATTTACAACTGCAAAATTACCCTTCTAAAATCATAATCTCTTCTGCCAGTTCTTCCCAATGTAATTGTAATGCGCCTAATTTCTCTTTTGCCAAAGCATAACGTTCATTCACCTCTTTTAATTTTGAGGGATTACTGTAGGTTTCTTCTTTAGCAATTTCGGCCTCTATATTTTTAACTATAGTTTCTTTTGCTGCAACTTCTTCCTCTAATTGTTGCAATTGTTGGTTCAGTTTCTTCAACTGATGGTTTTTATTTTCTACAAATTCTTTTTTAGGCTCTTCTTTTTTAGCTTTTTCAACCTTAGCAGGTTTTATGCCGCCAGTTTCACCGGCTTTTTCTCTTTTAGATTGCCATTCTTCGTATTCTTCATACGTTCCTGGGTATTCATTAATATCATGATCTTCAATAAACCAGATTTTATTGGCTACATGATCTAAGAAGTATCTATCGTGAGAAACAGCAATAAAAGTGCCTTCAAATTGCTTTAAAGCCTGAATTAGGATGTTAACTGATTGAATATCTAAGTGGTTGGTAGGCTCATCTAAAATCAAGAAGTTAGAATCGGTGGTTAAAGATTTAGCCAAAGCAACCCTTGATTTTTCTCCTCCAGATAATACCCTGATTTTCTTGAATACATCGTCACCTGTGAAAAGGAAACAACCTAAAATAGAACGCAATTCGGTGTCGGAATGCTTAGGTGCAAAAGATTGTAATTCTTCTAAAATAGAATTATCTAAATGTAATGATTCTAACTGATGCTGCGCAAAAAAGGTAGTCGTTACATTATGGCCAGTTTCGCACATCCCTTTAAAGGTCTCTGTGCCGGCAATAATTCTTAATAAAGTAGATTTCCCTTTACCGTTGGCGCCAATCAAAGCTATTTTATCGCCTTTTTCAATTACACCGTCTGCATTTTCTAAAATATTAATGGTAGGGTAATTTTTATAAGCATCTTCAATTCTTACCACATGGCGGCCAGAAGGTTTAGTGAATTTGAATCGGAAATTCACCGTTGGGTTTTCGTCATCCACATCATCCACACGCTCTAGTTTATCTAAAGCTTTCATTCTAGATTGCGCCATTTTTGCCTTAGAAGCTTTCGCTCTAAAACGTTCAATTAAACGCTCTTCCTGCTTAATTTTAGCCTGTTGATTTTTAAATTCACCTTTCTGAATCTCGCCTCTTAAAGCTTTTTCTTCTAAGTAAAAAGTATAATTTCCAGAGTAAATAGTGAGTTTTCCTTTTCTCGATTCTACAATACGATTAACAATTTTATCTAAAAAGTATCTATCATGAGAAACAATTACAATTGCGCCATCAAAACCGTTTAAATAAGTTTCTAACCATTTAATAGACGGTAAATCCATGTGATTGGTAGGCTCATCTAGCAGTAAAATATCAGGCTGTTGCAATAAAATTTTAGCCAACATTACCCGCATACGCCAACCTCCAGAGAATGTATTTAACGGACGGTGCTGATCTTCAGTGCTAAAACCTAAACCTGCTAAAATCTCATTCGCTCTATACTCTATACTGTAACCATCCAAGGCTTCAAATTCCTGTTGCTTATCGCTCAGTTTATTTAAAATCTCTTCAGAGTAATCAGTTTCAATCTTTTTTAATAGAATTTCAATTTCATCATGCAACTGGTTTTGGCGTTCAAAAGCCTCCATAGCTACGTGTAAGATGCTGTAATGAGAATCATAAGACAATAAATCC
>JBILPO010000360.1:0-2994 GCA_044373805.1 Pelobium sp. | reverse complement strand
CCACTCACTCCAATAGAAGAAATTGTTTCTAATGCTACTAAATATCCAGGTAAAGCTGTTGTGGTAACAGGCGGAGAGCCTCTTTTATATAATTTAGACTTATTAACCAAAAAATTAAAAGAAGCAGGAATAGCAACTTTTATTGAAACTTCAGGCGCTTATCCACTTTCTGGATATTGGGACTGGATTTGCCTTTCTCCAAAAAAATTCAAAGCGCCAAGAACAGATATTGCTCCCTTTGCAAATGAATTAAAAGTAATTGTTTTTAATAAAAGTGATTTTAAATGGGCCGAAGAGCATGCAGAATTAGTAGGGTCTAATTGCAAATTATATTTACAGCCAGAGTGGTCTAAGTCTGCTGAAATGATTCCTTTAATTATTGAATATGTAATGAACAACCCAAAATGGGAAATTTCATTACAAACGCATAAATACTTAAATATTCCATAAAATTTCATAATTTTATTATATAACCTATATTAATGAAATATTTCTGTTGTTTGGTGTTAATTTCTTTGACATGCCTATGTGGCTATGCACAAACTAAATACACTAGCAGTAGTAGATTAGCAATTAAAAGTTATGAGAGAGCTAGCTATCTTTTAGATCTTAATAATTTTAAAGAGGCTACAACATATCTTATTGCTGCAATTAAGCAAGATGATAAATTTATAGAAGCACATTTATTATTAGCTGACATATACAGGGTAACATTTGAATACCTAAAAGCCAAAGAATCATACAGAAATGCTTATAAAATTTCTCCTACTTTTGCCCCAGAAAGATATTATTACTTCGCAGAAAGTGAATTAAAAACAGGTGATTATCAATCGGCTTTAGACCATTACAGATTTTTTAAATTAAATGGAAAACCATCTTTTGACAAGATTAGTCTTGCCGATAAGTACATAAATGACTGTTTATTTGCTATAGAAGCCATTAAAAACCCAGTTCCATTTAAACCAGATAATTTAGGTCCCGGTATTAACACTAAAGACCAAGAATATTTAGCTGCTTTAACCACAGATGAAAGTACTTTGATTTTCACTCGTCAAATTAACAGTAATGAAGATTTTTACAGAAGCTATAAAATTGATAAAGAATGGGCTAACGCTGAGTATCTAAGTCAAAACATCAATACGCCATCTTATAACGAAGGTGCACAATGTATATCTCCAGATGGACAATTTTTGTTTTTTACGGGCTGTAATCGTCCGGATGGTTTAGGTAGGTGCGATATTTATGTATCTCAAAAAGAAGGTAAAGGATGGAGTAAACCAATAAATTTAGGTTTCCCTATCAATACCAAAGGTTGGGAGTCTCAACCTTCTTTATCTTCAGATGGAAGAACTTTATATTTTGTAAGTGATAGAGATGGTGGTGTTGGTAGCTATGACATTTGGAAAAGTAAGTTAGGCGATGATGGAAAATGGACAATGCCAGAGAATTTGGGTCCAAAAATTAATACTCGTTTTGACGAACAATCTCCTTTTATTCATCCTGATAATAAAACACTGTACTTTTCTTCAAATGGATGGGCTGGTTTAGGAAATAAAGACCTTTTTATTTCTAGATTAGACTCCCTTAAAGCATGGTCTAGACCAGAAAATTTAGGTTATCCCATTAACACTTACGGAGAAGAAAGTGGTTTAACTATAAATGCGAGCGGCACAAAAGCTTTCTTTTCTTCTAATAATTTTAGTGGATTTGGAGGTTTTGATATTTACTCATTTGACCTTCCTCAAAATATCAGACCTGAAGCCGTTAATTATGTAAAAGGGATTGTTTTTGACGATGAAAATAAAAATAGGCTTGGAGCTTTGGTTGATATCATTGATTTAAAATTAGGAGAATCTATCTATTCTTCATACTCTGATGCTATAGAAGGAGATTTTTTAGCTACTCTACCCAAAGGAAATGAATATAGTTTAAATGTTTCAAAAAATGGATACTTATTCTATTCAGAAAATTTTTCATTAGAAAAATATAAACCAGGTAAACCTATTGTACTAGAAGTTCCGTTACAAAAAATAGCAGTAGGTAAAAAGGTTGTGCTTAAAAACATCTTTTTTGACAGTAACAAATTTGATCTTAAGCCAGCATCAAAAACAGAACTTCAAAAATTAATTGACTTTTTAGAAGAAAATCCTAAAGTTAGAATAGAAATTAGTGGTTATACTGATGACATTGGAGATGATCAATCTAATTTAATTTTATCTCAAAACCGTTCTAAAGCTGTTTATGAATATCTTATTCAACATCAAATTAATATTGAAAGATTAAAATTTAAAGGTTACGGAGAAACCAAGCCGGTTGCTGATAATAAAACATCTGAAGGTAGAGCAATCAATAGAAGAACAGAGTTCTTAATTACAGAAATAAATAAATAATACAGAAACTATCTATTAAATAATAGCTTCTCTAACCCTAATTAGTTTTACTAATAAATCTTCTAGCAAATCTAGGTGAAGCATATTTGCCCCATCAGATTTTGCGTTTTTTGGGTCTGGATGGGTCTCAATAAATAAACCATCTGCTCCTACTGCAATTGCTGCTTTTGCTATAGTTTCAATTAGGGCAGGTTTACCTCCAGTTACTCCAGAAACCTGATTAGGTTGTTGCAAAGAATGTGTACAATCCATCACCACAGGTACATTAAAACTTCTCATTTCTGGAATTCCTCTAAAATCAACAATTAAGTCTTGATAGCCAAAAGTGTTTCCCCTATCGGTTAGTATCACATTGTTATTTCCGCTTTCTATTACTTTATCAACTGCAAACTTCATAGATGCCGCTGATAAAAACTGTCCTTTTTTCACATTCACTACTTTTCCGGTTTTGGCAGCAGCAACTAACAAATCAGTTTGCCTGCATAGAAATGCAGGAATTTGTAGTACATCTACATACGCGGCTGCCATTTCTGCTTCTACACTTTCGTGAATATCTGTAACGGTAGGAATATCAAATTCTCTTCCTATTTTCTCCAGAATTTTC
>JBILPO010000359.1:0-2998 GCA_044373805.1 Pelobium sp. | reverse complement strand
AAGCGTTTCGCCAGGTTGTGCTTTATGGTTAATTTGTTTTGCGGGTTTTTCTGTTTTATTTGGTGACGAAAAGCTCACCGGCTTATCGGTAAAATTTTGTTGAGTGGGTATTTTTATAGTTTCTGATGGGCGCAAAGCTGCGTTTTTGTTAAACTCCATAATACTTTGAGGGCTAATGTTGTAGCGGCGACCCAAAGAATAATAAGTTTCTTTTGCTTCAATTTTATGTAAGATAATTTTTTTTCCGTTTAAGTTTTCTATCCCTATAGAGTCTCTGCCATCTCGTGAAAATGCTTGTGTTGATAAAAATAATACTAATAAAAAAAGAAGTTTTTTATAATTCATAAAATGAGATTTATTCATTTAAAAATTTTGCAATTATACTAAATAACTCACAATTTCTGATTTGTTTTTAATGTAAACCAGTTTGCCAAGCCACACAAAGAACGTGTCGATGCTCAATTTTTGTATATCTGTATTTAATAAATCCTCAAAAAGAAGTGCTTCGTTTTTATAAACCTGTAAATATTGGTTTGTTTTGCCCGCTTCGTTTTTATAAACACTTATAATTTTTAAATCTTGATAAATGAGTTGATGCTGGGTGTCCCAAATTTCTGTAGATGCGACAAGCTGGGGCAAAAAGATTTGATTACTAATGGTTTGAGCTTGGTAAAGATCTTCTAATTGCAATTTGGATTTGACCTCTCCGCTTTTAAAATCGAGTAATTGAAAAGCCCTCGGAAAAATTTTACCATCAAATACAATGACTCCTTCTTTGCTAAATTGTTGAACACTTACGCTAAAATTTTGCCAAAGTATTTTATTCTGTTTAAGATGCAGAGCGATAATTCCTTTATGTACCGGAGAAAATTCGTTTTCAAAACCATGAAAATAAGCAACGCCATCATCAATAAAATCTAAACCTAACAGCCAATCTTCTTCGAACTTAAAATTATGGAGTAAATGGGTGTGGGTTAAAAAACTGTAAGCGCAAAAAGAAACCTTTTTATCTAAAGTCCTATTTTCCCAAGCTAAGGTTTGGCTAGCATCATCTAATTTTATTTTCCATATCATTTCTCCGGGTTTACCAGAAAATAAAACAGCTGTTTTTTTTGTATTGATGCTCATTGGTTCAAAAATAGTTAATTACAGAAAGGAAAAATGTACTTGTTTAATTTTTGCTTTACAATTCTACTTTAAAATGATGGATTAAATTAATATCAATGCATCATGGAACAGATATTGCATCATCATCAGTCGGCAGCTATCTATTTAGAAACATAAGCAATAAATTATTTTAACCATATAAAACTCAGAATATGAGCACAGTTAACAAAATAGGATTAGAGGATAAAAAAGTATTGGAATTGGTAGATCATTTGAATCTATTATTGGCAAATTATCAAATTCACTATCAAAAAGTAAGAGGTTGCCACTGGAATGTAAGAGGGCATAATTTTTTTAATTTACATGTGAAATTTGAAGAACTTTATGATAATGCACAACTTACCATTGATGAGTTGGCAGAAAGAGTACTCACTTTAGGGAAATCTCCTTATAGTACTTATGCAGATTATATTGAACTTTCTGAAATTAAGGAAATTAAAACTGAAGGTTTACCCGCAGAAAAAATGGTCGAAGCTATTTTAGACGACTTTAAAAAGTTAATTCTAATGGAGAGAGAAGTAATAGAAAACGCAACAGATAACGCTGGAGATGAAGGTACCGCCGATATGATTATTGGTTTCTTAAGATTTAAAGAAAAAACATCGTGGATGTTAAGAGCTTGGGTAGGAAAATAATTTAGAAGAGATTAATTATTATCGGTCTCTTTTAATATAGAAATCCTAAACTTTAAAAGGTTAATTTTTAAAGTTTAGGATTTTTTTTATGAGATAAAATTCACTAAAAACGAACTCCAAAAGTTAAAGCAACGCTATTGTTTCTGGTGTCAATAGTTGAAATAGGTTCAGAGGAATCTGATAAAGAATAATTGCTGTAAAATAATTTATTGTTAGAATTGATGATGGACATATCTAAATAATAAGTTCCAAATCTGTACCCAAAACCACCAGAGTAAGCATTAATTTCAAAATCTTTATTACTTAAGTTTTTGTATGGATTACCGGTTAATTGGTAACCTACTCTTAAAAGTAAATTAGGCTGAATTCTGAATTCTCCACCTACACTGTAATTAATTACGTTTTTATAGGTTTGCTTAATATCAGTATTGGTATTTAAATCTGTTCTAGAATCTGAAGAAGTAAATTGAATAGAGGAATAATCTACAAAGCCAAAATCAGCACTAATAAATCCTTTATCTGCAAAAAAGTAAGAAATACCTCCATTTAATTTAGTAGGTGTTCTTAACTCGTATTCAAAAGGATATTCATCTAAGCCATTAATGTTATCTAAAGGGTTGTTTAATTCTTCAGAATAATTATCGGCAACGGTGTACCATGTTGGCGATTCAAATGATAAACCAATTCTAAGCGTACTTACTGGTTTTAAAATCATTCCTAATTTTAAATTGATACCAGAACCATCAGTACTAAAATTTCTATTATAGTCTACCTCATAATCAAAGTTTTTACCATTAAAAGCATAAAGACCAATTTCATTGGTTTTTTCTAAAGAAGTAAATTTAAAGGATGATAAACCTAAGCTTGCGCCTAAAAAGAAGGTATTGCTAATAGTAGCGCCTAATGAAAAATCTACACTGGTACTTCCACCTGTTCTATCAATGGATTGAATTTGTTCTGAATTTGTTGACGTATTTGGGAAGTAGCGGGTAGGATTAGCGCTGTTGGCATCTATTAAAAAGGAATCATAAGCAGCGCCATTTACAGCCGAAGTTAAATTAGATTGGGTTGCATTTTCTCTTGAAGCTGTTTCTGCAAAATAATCTCCTAAACCATTTAAATTGGTAGTTCCGGCATACATAAAGTCGTTTTTAAAGGAGCTTTTCTTTTGATAGCCAATTCCAAAATTCAAGCTT
>JBILPO010000358.1:0-3002 GCA_044373805.1 Pelobium sp. | reverse complement strand
AACAAGAAACCAGATTTTGACTTACCGTTAGTCAAGTTTATGAGTCATAACGAAGAGATCATCATTTCGTTGCATTTATGATATGACGGGAGGAGATGGTGGCTAATTATGTAAGCAGGGTTTTTGGCAAATTTAATCCAATAACATTAGATCCCGAATTGAATTAGGAATGTAAGCTATAAAGGGTGGCATTAGGTTGATTTAAACCTCATGATGAGGTGGTTTATTTAATTCCTGCTATATAAAGTATGGATTCTTCAAACTTAAAAATAAAAGGTTGGCACTTTTGCGCCAGCCTATTATTTTTTAACTTTTTCACGGTAAAGAGGGCCTATATCCTTTTTATTTTTTATAAAGCAACACCATAAACGCTCTCATATAACTGACCAATATCATTTTTATTCATGATTGTTATCAACCTTTTTTTATTATTTATAATATGTAAATAAAGAGACAGATGAACATCAAATCTCCTGATAGGTGGTCATTTTTGATGTAATTTTTTTTTTATTACAAGTTATCACGTATTGACGCAACAATATCTTCTCTTTTTTTATATGCTCAATATACATTTGTAATTCAAAAGATATTGAAGCTGTTTATGAGCTGTTATTTCTTGATTTACACTTTTAAATTTAATTCATTAAATATTTTAACTGTTTAAAACAATAATAAATAAAATAATATGAAGAAATACTTACTTATCCTTTTTCTTTTGTATTGTAATTATTCCTTTGGGCAGAGTTTGCATCATTATATGTTATCGGCGCAAGTAAAAAGCCAAACCATTAATAGTGGGATGATGGTGTTAGAAAATATTGGTAGGCAAAGTGTCAACGGAAATAATACTGAGAGTATTTTAACGATGCTAAAGGGCTTCAAACAAAGCTTAATTAGTCAGTTTTATCCGATGTGTAATGTGAATAAGTGGAGTACTACGATATGTCCTAATCCATTTGCTACCACCATTAACATTTCTTTATCTGCTCCAATTACAGATGATTTAATCTTTTCAATTTTCAAAAACAGTAAACATTTTAATTCATAACAACATGTACAAAATTCTATTCTTCGTATTCCTTTCTAACCTCGCCTTTGGGCAAAACAGAATGTTTCAATCTCAAAATGGGAATGTAAAAGCCGCAGCAACATCAACTACTAGTTCACCTGTAATTACCAATGGCTTAATGCTTAATTTAGATGCAGGTAATTCCGCTAGTTATCCTGGTACAGGAACAACTTGGTATGACTTAAGTGGAAATGGGAATAATGGCACCCTAATAAATAGTCCAACATTTAATAATTCAATAGCTGGCGGGGTATTCACTTTTAATGGTTCAAATCAATATGTAAGCACTTCCTATACCCCTTCAAATACCTGTACAATATCAATTTGGTTTTATAATAATTTAAATTATACGGATAATAATAGGGGAATTTTTTCTACCTATTACAATAACAATTCAACATACAATACTAACGGCTTTTATATGGGAACTTATTTATCATCATTAAATCTTAGTCGAGATGGTAATGATGGTTGGGGTAGTTCTGCAATACCTTCGGGATTAAACATTAACACCTGGTACAACATCACAGTAACCAGTAAATCAAACGTAATTTTAGTCTATTTAAATGGGATATTAAAAAACACTATTAGTGGTAGTACTACCCATGCCGATGTTTTAAACATAGCCAGATCAAGGTTTGACGCTAATTATTGGTCAGGTTATATTGGAAATGTTTTGATGTACAATAGAGAATTATCTTCTTCAGAGGTCTCCCAAAACTACAATACTCAAAAAGGGCGATTTGGCTTGTAATACAAATTTAATCTTCCGTTAGTAATTGAGGCATCCGATTATGAAATGAAGAGCAAGATTCTGTTTAATTACTATAACTGAAGTTTTAGAGTCATAACTTTCAGATTATCCCGTCATTGCCCTCCTCATGATGACGGCATACGATTGGAGATCATCTCCAAGTGATGAAACAAAATAGTCGTCGACTATTTGTTGAAGCAAGATATATAAATCTAAAAAAAAACAGGTTAGCACATTTGAACCAGCCTGATTTTTTATTTGCTATTTTTCAAAGTAACGAGAGTCTAAATCATTAACATTTTTTCAAAACAACATCCTTAACTCTTTTATATAACTAACCACTGCCATCTTTATTCATAATGGTTATCAACATTTTTTTAATGGAATTTAAAATGCTGCTATACTAATTCCATAGTTTTTATGATCTGCTGTTTTTTAAACAATGATTTTATTACTAAAAATGCAGACTTAACATTGTTGACAAAAAAACTGGACACTCCTTATCAAAGGAGTAAATATTGAAAATTATATATCTAATTTTTTACAATGTTAATTCATGATATATATTTTAAATGTTTAAACCTTCAACCAATGATATGAAGAAACACATTCTTGTTCTGTTTCTTTTAGTTTGTAACTATTCTTACGGTCAATCTCTGCATCATTCTATGCTTTCGGCTCAAGGAAATAGTCAAACCATAAAAGGTGGTTTGGTGGTTTTACAAACCATAGGTCAGCAAAGCGTCAACGGAAATGCCACGTCGAGTAATTTAACGCTGCAACAAGGCTTTCAACAAAGTTTAGTGGCTAAGTTCTTTCCAATATACAGCGTCAATACAATGGTGACTACTGTTTATCCTAATCCATTTGCCGGAATCATCAATGTTAGTTTTTCTCAAAGCATTCCCGGAGACATGAGCATCGCTTTGTATAATATGTTTGGCGTTTTGATTCATCAACAACAAAAACAGAACCCTCCTCTTTCCTTGAGCTTCAATTTTGAACATTTGCCTTCTGGCAGTTATATTTTACACCTAACGGCTAAGAATTATGCCTATTCCAAAACTTTAATCAAACAATAATGAAAAGAACCATTCTATTGAGCTTCTTGTTGATGCTAAGCATTCAAGTGTTAAAAGCCCAATCAATTTTTATCAAATCAGGTAGAAATTTAACCAA
>JBILPO010000357.1:0-3015 GCA_044373805.1 Pelobium sp. | reverse complement strand
AGGTGGCTCGTCTCCTGGGTTTTCTGGGTTTCCACTAACAGGGCAATCATTCTCATCTGGTATATAATCATATGGACCTCCGCTACCTCCGCCTTCAGAAATTGGTATTTCTTTTCCTTTTGGTTCAATTACATAAATATTGTAACAAGTAGTTACGGTGTAAAAATTATCACAATACATATAATTATAGGAAGTTGTACATGTCCAATAAGTATTGGTGACACAATCTTGTGCCCAGTAATCAAATGGTTTTATTGTTTGATCATTACTAGCAACTTTTAAATTATGTTCTTTGGTAAAAGTCATTTTAGTACTTAACATAACACTTTCATCTTTATTAAATCTATAGGATTTAATAAAATTACCCTTCCAATCTAAAACATGGATAATTCCTGTAAATTTTACTCCGCTATTTCTCTTCCTATCTAGATAGTCATTATCGGGAATTGAAATTACCCATTCCATTTGCATTTTTCCTTTTTTGTCTTTATACATCATCAAATAGCTGAGATTATAAAGAGACATTGCTCTTTTGTCTTTGCCTGCTCTAATAAAGTTTTCTTCATCATAATGTATTGGAACCCTAACAGATTCTCCAATTCCTATTTTCTTAATTTTAGCATAATCTCAAAGTACCTTTTTGTTTAATAATTGAAATTGGTTTTTATCATTGCTACTATTTAAATCTCTTTCTCTTGAAACCTCTTTTATACTGTTGTTAAAATAAAGTTTAGCCTCCGCTATTAAATCTAATGTTTTAGGTTGAGCTATAATTTCAGAATTTTGAATGTCTTTTCTACAAGAATTAGTTGTAAACAACGTAATAAAAGCTATTGAAGCACATATTGTGCGCATTAAATGTTTTTTCATATAAATAGAGTTAAGTAAATTATAACTAAAGTAAATTTTATAAGGCTAACATCAAATTTATTTAAAAATTATAGAGATAGAATAATTACAACAAGCAAAACTAATCAAAGTCAATACTTCTATATTTGACTAAATTATGCCCATCAAAAAAACCACCGCCAGAAAACCTGCAGCCAGAAAAGTAGCGTCAACAAATCGGCGCAAGCCAAAGAAAAAAACTGGGAAAACTTGGAAGTGGAGAATTATTTTACTTCTAATTGTTGCCTTGGTTTTTTCTCCTTTTTACTACGGAAAAGTAATTAAAACCGCTGTTTCTACCAGCCGATGGTTTAGAGATTTGTTTGTTTTTGATGAATATCCTCATTATGAGAAATTCGGCATTCGCATTCCCAGAAAATATATTATTAATGGGATAGATGTTTCCTCTTATCAACAAAAAATAGATTGGGAAAAAGTAAATGCCATGGAAAACAGCGGCGTAAAGATTTCTTTTGCGTTTATTAAAGCTACTGAAGGGGTTACTTTAGTCGATCCTTATTTTCAAAGAAACTGGCGAGAAAGTAAAAATAGTGGAATAATTAGAGGCGCCTATCATTATTTTAAGCCTAAAAAATCAGGAATGTGGCAGGCTCGTTTCTTTTTACAAACCGTAAAAACAGAAGCCGGAGATTTACCTCCAGTAATTGATATAGAAGAAACAGCCGGTTTAACCAAAGAAGAATTGATTCCTAATTTGCAGGATTTTTTAACAGAAGTAGAGAAAAAAACAAAAACCAAACCTATTATTTATACCGGTTACCAGTTTTATAAAGATCATTTAAAAGGTGAGTTTGATGATTATCCGGTTTGGATAGCACATTACAATAAATCTAAATTGGCCGAAAAGTTAAAATGGAATTTTTGGCAACACGCCGATAATGCGCACATAGATGGCATTAAAGGAAAAGTTGATATGAATGTATTTAATGGGGAAGAAGAAGATTTGAGTGCTTTATTAGTGCAAGAAATAAAAAATTAGAGCTATTAACAGATGAAAATTTTTCAGCAAAATTTAACCCTTAAAGAAAGAAAAAGAGGATTTCATTTAATCACAAATGAAGTTTTGGAAGCTATTTCTCAAATTTCTGAAATTAAAATAGGCATGCTACAAGTTTTTATTCAGCATACTTCTGCTTCTTTATGTGTGAATGAAAACGCTGATCCAACGGTTCGTCAGGATTTTGAAATGTTTTTTAATAAAACTGTAAAAGAAAACGACCCTGATTATAAACATGATTACGAAGGATCTGATGATATGCCAGCCCATTTAAAAGCAGCCATTTTAGGTTGTTCTGTAACTTTACCTATCAGAAACGGACGTTTATTTGTGGGGACTTGGCAAGGCATTTATTTATGTGAACATCGTAATTATGGCGGACAAAGGCAATTGGTTTTAACGGCTTGGGGAGAGTGATTAAACACTCCACTTCTCACAACTCTTTAAAAACTCTTCATCAGCATCAGCACCTATTCCAATTTCGTCAGTAATAAAAAGTTCAAAACCTTTATAAGTTAAGCCGCCCACAATAGGGTCAACTAAATGGCCTAACAAGCAAGTATCTAAATCAAAGAATTGAACCTTAGGGCAAGCCATTGCAAAATGTAAGTTGGCACTTAATGCAATCCTACTTTCTAACATACTGCCAATCATACAAGGAATGCCATTCATCACCGCCTCATGGTAAATTTTTAAGGCTTCATAAATTCCTCCAGATTTAGCGAATTTAATGTTAATGTAATCACAAGAGTCGCTGTTAATTAATTTGCGGGCATCATGATGGTTAAAACAACTCTCATCAGCGGTAATTTTTATCGGCGAAAGCTCTTTTAATTCTGGTAAAAAATCATCGTAAAAAGTGCGCATTGGTTGTTCGCAAAATTCAATATTAAATTGTGCTAATTCTTTCAATGCTAAAATGCCATCTTCAAAACTCCAGCCTTGGTTAGCGTCTAATCTTAAAACCATATCATTACCAACGGCAGCTCGTATTTTGCGGACTCTTTCTACATCTTCATTCACTTTTTTGCCGAGTTTTATTTTAATAATGCTGCAACCGTTTTTTTGATGTTTTATAGCAGTAGCAGCCATGCTTTCTGGTGTATCAA
>JBILPO010000029.1:0-10527 GCA_044373805.1 Pelobium sp. | reverse complement strand
GAAATTCCCTTCTGGCGATTATCAAGTTCCTTGTGCTTTAATTATTGGCAAAAGAAAAGAATCAACAGATAAGAAGACTTCCTTAAATGAAGCTTTAAGGGAGCATAACGTAGCTGTATAATGAAGTTTAAAGTTAAGAGTCGAAAGTTAAATTCCTTGTGAGCTTTAACTTTCAACTTTAAACTTTTCACTTTAAACTTCCACTAATGAAAATCGGATTCGAAGCGAAAAGGGCATTTAAAAACTTCACGGGATTAGGTAATTATGCCAGATCGGTTATAAAAATACTATCTCTAGAATACCCCAAAGATTATTTTTTTGCTTACTCTCCAGAGGTTGTGAAAAATAGCAGAACCAATTTTTTGTTCAGCTTACCTAACGTAATCATTAAAACTGCGCCTTTTAAATTGTTGAAATCTTATTGGCGAAGTAGCGGAGTGGTAGGAGATTTGGTAAAAGACAATATTGAACTTTACCATGGTTTAAGTCACGAAATTCCATCGGGATTAAAAAAGAAAGGCATTAAATCTGTAGTCACCATTCACGATTTAATTTACCTGCGTTTTCCAGAATATTTCAAAAGAATTGACAGAAAAATCTATGGTATCAAGTTTCGCTCTGCTTGTAAAAACGCAGATAGAATTATAGCCATTAGTGAGCAAACTAAAAAAGATATTATTCATTTTTTTGGAACACCAGCAAATAAAATAGAAGTAGTTTACCAAGGTTGTGATCCTATATTTTATGAATCAGCCCCGGTAAATCAGTTACAAGAAATTAAAGAGAAATATCACTTACCCTCAGAATATTTACTTTGTGTTGGAACAATAGAGACGCGTAAAAATCAATTATTGATTTTAAAAGCGCTCTTAAATTTACCCCAACATGTCCATTTGGTTTTGGTAGGAAAAAACACTTCATACGAGCATATTTTACTGAATTTCATTTCTTTAAATCAGCTAGAAAAAAGGGTTCTTTTTATCAAGGATGTTCCATTTCAAGACTTGCCAGCTATCTATCAAATGGCTAAAATATTTGTTTATCCTTCTCAATTTGAAGGTTTTGGCATTCCAATTTTAGAAGCTTTAAACAGTGGCATTCCGGTTATTGCGGCTAAAGGTTCTTGTTTAGAGGAAGCAGGCGGACCTGATAGTTTGTACTTTGAACAGGATAATGCCAAACAACTAGTAAACTCTATTATGAGTATTTATGATGATGAACCCATCAAATTAAAAATGGTGAATCAAGGAAAAAAATTCGCTTTAAATTTCAGAGAATCCAATATAGCTAAGAACTTAATGGCTGTTTACCAAAAAACTATTCATCATGCTTAGAGAAGAAATTGCAAAGGCTTTAGAAGTTTTAAAAACTGGAGGAATTATCCTCTACCCTACAGATACCGTTTGGGGCTTAGGTTGTGATGCTACTAATGCAGAAGCTGTTGCAAAAGTTTATGCCTTAAAAAAAAGAGCAGATAGTAAAAGCTTAATCATTCTTTTAGATACTGATAATAAGCTTCAAAGTTATGTAAATGAAGTCCCAGATGTGGCTTATGATTTAATAGAATACAGCGAAAACCCATTAACCATCATCTATTCTGGAGCCAAAAATATAGCTCCAAATCTCATTAATGAAGATGGTAGTATAGGCATTAGAATTCCAAGACATGATTTTTGTCAGCAATTAATTCAGCGTTTTAGAAAACCTATCGTTTCCACATCGGCAAATGTAAGTGGCGAGAATACGCCTGGGAGTTTTTCAGAAATAAGTGGGAATATTATAGATGGAGTAGATTATGTGGTGGATTTAGAGCAAGAAAGTAGAGAAAAAAAACACCCTTCTACTATAATGAAATTAGAAGCTGATGGTAAATTTGCATTTATCAGAAAATAAAAACCTGAATACAAATCCATATTCGGCTTAACAATAAACCGATATAAGCCTATATTTGCAAAAATAATTTTCAGGAATTTTCCATCAATTATTTAAGAAAAAATATAATATCCATACGTTTTGAAGCAATACCTTAAACATCCGGTTTTCAGCATATTATCGAAACTATCAGCACAACTGAATGTGGAAGCGTACGTAATTGGTGGGTTTGTGAGAGATATATTCTTAAACAGACCCTCAAAAGACGTTGATATTGTTGTGTTAGGAAACGGACCTGATTTTGCCACCGCAGTAGCTAAACATTTGAATGTGCAAGTGACTGTATTTAAGAGTTTTGGTACAGCTATGTTGCGTTATCAAGATTTAGAAATAGAATTTGTTGGGGCTAGAAAAGAATCATACAGAGCCGAATCCAGAAAGCCCATTGTAGAAGATGGCAGCTTAGAGGAAGATCAAAAACGAAGAGATTTTACGATCAATGCCATGGCTATTCAACTTTCACCTACTCACTTTGGTGCACTCTTAGATCCATTTGATGGCTTAAAACATTTAGAAAAAAAAATAATTATCACCCCCTTAAATCCAGAAGAAACTTTTTCTGACGATCCTTTAAGGATGATGAGAGCGGTAAGATTTGCCTCTCAACTGGGTTTTGCTATTGCAGAAGATGCTTTAGGAGCTATAAAAAAGAATAAAGAGCGAATACAAATAGTTTCTAAAGAACGCATTACAGATGAGCTCAACAAAATAATTTTATCTCCTATACCTTCCGTTGGTTTTAATTATTTGTTTGATACTGGTTTACTTAAAATTATATTTCCTCAAATGACTGAATTGTTTGGCGTAGATATTATTGATGGTAAAGGACATAAAGATAACTTTTACCACACCTTACAAGTGTTAGATAATGTTGCTCAAACTACCGATGATTTATGGTTACGATGGGCCGCCATCTTACATGACATTGCTAAACCAGCAACTAAAAGGTTTGAAAGAGGGCATGGTTGGACATTTCATGGTCATGAAGATAAAGGGGCTAGAATGGTGCCCAAAATATTTAATCAGCTAAAGCTTCCTTTAAATGAGAAAATGAAATTTGTTCAAAAGTTGGTTCAGTTGCATTTAAGACCTATTGTTTTAGCTCAAGAAATTGTAACAGATTCGGCCGTTAGACGTTTACTTTTTGAAGCTGGCGAAGATATTGAGGCTTTAATGAAGCTATGCCATGCTGATGTAACTACCAAAAACGAATACAAAATTAAGAAGTACCGTAATAATTTTGAACTGGTACAACAAAAGCTTAAAGACGTAGAAGAAAGAGATCAGATTAGAAATTGGCAACCTCCAATAAGTGGTGAAGATATAATGTTAGCTTTTAATATTCCTGCTGGCAAGGAAGTTGGAGTGATTAAAAGTCAGATAAGAGAAGCTATTTTAGAAGGTGAGATTAAAAACAACAGAGAAGAAGCAATACAACTAATGATTGATTTAGGCCTCCAAATGGGATTAAATTTGATAAATCAATTAAATTAAGAAGAATATTTTAAACCAAAACAGTATTTTTACACAATGGCAGTATATAGATTTAGGATAAGTTTTGAGGATTACGATGAAGTGATTAGAGAAATTGATATCAGATCCAACCAAACATTTAAAGATCTTCATGAATTTTTTCACAAGATGATAGGTTACGATCCTGAAAAATCGTCGTCTTTTTACGTAAGTAATGATCAGTGGATTAAAAATGAAGAGCTGGCTTATTTACCAAATCAAAGAAAAATAGAAAGAGGAGTTGCCCTTATGGAAGACTCTAAACTCAGCAAGTTTATTGATGATCCTCATCAAAAATTCTACTACATCTATAATTTTGATAAGCCTTTTGAATTTCATGTAGAATTAATCAAAATTTTAGATAACAATCCAACAGCAACATATCCAAGCCTTTTTAAATCAGTAGGCGAAGCTCCAAAAATTATTATTCCATTTTTTGGTTCACCAGATGAAATAACTGGTGATGAAGACGACTTAGATGTATTGGACGAAATGGATATTGCTTTAGCTGATGATGAAGAATTAGAAGGTTTAAATACCGATACTGAAGTTGCAGAAGAAGAGGAAGAAGAAAGCGATGAATTTATGGATGAATTTTCTGATACCGATGGCTTTGATGAAGAAGATTTAGAAAAATAAATTATAATAAAAATCCGGTCTCAAAACCGGATTTTTCATATCATGCAAAAAAATAAAAAAATCTTAATTGTAATTGCAGGACCCACTGCAATTGGTAAAACTGCTTTAGCCATAAAAGTAGCGCAACATTATCAAACTGAAATCATTTCAGCTGATTCTCGTCAGTTTTTTAAAGAAATGAGCATCGGCACAGCCAAACCAAGCAAAGAAGAACTAAAGCAAGCAAAACATCATTTTATTGATTCTCATTCCATACAAGAAGAAGTAAGTGTAGGAAGTTTTGAAAAAGAAGCCATCTCAAAAATTGAAGCTCTTTTTTTGGAGCATGATGTATTGGTGATGGTAGGCGGATCTGGTTTATATATCAATGCTGTATTATATGGTTTTGATGATATTCCCAAAGCAGATGAAAATTTACGCAATCAATTAAATCAGAGACTAGAATCTGAAGGAATTGAACGTCTGCAAAAACAATTACAAGAATTAGATCCTATTTATTATAATGAAGTTGATATTCACAACTCACAAAGAATAATTAGAGCTTTAGAAGTTTGTATTTCAACGGGCAAACCCTTTTCCTCGTTTAGAAAAACAGAACCTAAAAAACGTTCTTTTGAATCTATCATCATCGGTTTAAATACTGATAGAACAAAACTTTATGATAGAATTAATGATAGAGTTGATCAAATGATTTTGGCAGGATTAGTAGAAGAAGTAACCAACCTGAAAAAATTTAAAAATTTAAACGCACTAAAAACAGTAGGCTATTCTGAAATTTTCAACCACCTAGAAGGAAATATTTTATTACCAGAAGCCATTGAAAAAATTAAACAAAACACCAGAAACTTTGCAAAAAGACAATTGACTTGGTTTAGAAAATACCCAAAGATTGATTGGTTTGAGCCTAGCGATTTAAAAAATGTCATTAAAACTATTGACCGTTTGTTTGATGAGCCTTACCAGAGAAAAAATTAAAAAATAAGACGAAAAAGGATATAGAACAAAATATTTGTATTGTGGAGATAATTTTACCAAAATGCGTAACCGGATGAATGTCTCCATAACCAATAGTTGCACTGGTAACAAAAGAATAATAAATAGCATCAATATAATGCAGATCTACATTCATATAATCGCCAGACATATAAATAACTGCAAAAGACAGTCCTGATTCAACAAAATTAAAAACTAACATCAATAGGGTTCTCTTATTAGAAACCTTAAAATGCTGGTATTCTAAAAATATTTTACTGAATAAATAAAGATAAGTTTCTATTAATAGATAAATATTTAGGTAGCAAACAAGTGGAAAAACATACCATCCATTAATTAAAATAATGAGCGGAAATAGTGTTTTTAACAACACATATAATTCTACCATTAACTTTCTGGTGATGTAATTCTTAAACTTAAAAATCTCATCTATTAATACTCCCGGAAAGAAAAATAAAGCAGTTATTATTAAAAGTCGGTATAAACGTAAAATACCATAATCGTCATGATTTTTCCCCTTCCAAACTTCAGAAATTTTTTCAATATGATGTTGATATCCTGAATGATTATCTTCCTGAAAAGAATGTTCACCTCTTAAGATTTTACGAAAAGTTTTTCTCATTTTACAAGCAGTTACGCCTGTGCTGTAGGCCCACCAAAGTTAAATGGCATTCCGTTATTGTCGCTATTACCCACTTCAATTACACCATTTATCATTTCAAATTTAGCAATATTATCTTCTAAAGCGTTTAATAATCTTTTAGCATGATCTGGAGTTAAAACTATTCTACTTTTCACTTTTGCTTTTGGTATACCAGGCATCACCCTAATAAAATCTACCACAAACTCGCTATTTGAATGTGTGATGATGGCCAAATTAGAATAAATTCCTTCTGCTATCTCTTCAGATAATTCAATATTTAATTGGTTGTTATTTTGCTCTTCCATAGCCCTAAATTAAAAAAGTCCTCCGATATAGGAGGACTTTTATATTCATTTTTAATATTAATTCTGATTTAATTCAGAATATCTGTTAAAAGCTTTAAAATTTCAAAGAAATCAGCTTAAGCTTACGCTCCTACTTCTTCCTCTTCTCTTTTAGAAGCCATTAATTTATCATACTCTTCTTGAGAACCAACAATGATTCTTTCGTAATCACGTAAGCCAGTTCCTGATGGAATTAAGTGACCAACAATTACGTTTTCTTTCAAGCCTAATAAATTATCACGTTTACCTGCAATTGCTGCTTCATTAAGAACTTTAGTAGTTTCTTGGAATGATGCTGCTGAGATAAACGATTTAGTACCTAAAGATGCTCTTGTAATACCTTGTAGCATTGGACTAGCAGTTGCTGGTCTTGCTTCTCTGGCAGTAGCTAACTTTAAATCTTTACGCTTCAATTGTGAATTTTCATCACGTAATCTACGTACTGATAAAATTTGGCCAGATTTTAAAGTATTAGAATCTCCAGCATCCTCAATAACCATTTTATCATAGATTTCGTCGTTCTCTATAGAGAAATCAAATCTATCTACGGCTTCTTTTTCTAAGAAACGAGTGTCTCCAGCATCCTCAATCATTACTTTCTGCATCATTTGGTGAACGATGGTCTCAAAGTGTTTATCATTGATTTTCACACCCTGCAAACGGTAAACTTCTTGGATACCATTTACTAAGTATTCTTGTACTGCTGCTGGTCCTTTAATAGATAAAATATCTCCAGGAGAGATTGCTCCATCTGATAAAGGCATACCCGCTTTAATAAAATCGTTATCCTGAACTAAGATATGCTTAGAAAGTGGAACTAAGTATTTCTTTACCTGACCATCTCTAGACTCGATAGTTACCTCACGGTTACCACGTTTCACACCACCTAAAGTTACCACACCGTCAATCTCAGTGACAACCGCAGGATTAGAAGGATTTCTCGCTTCAAATAATTCAGTTACACGAGGTAAACCACCGGTGATATCTCTAGTTTTTCCAGTTGTACGAGGGATTTTCACTAAAATCTCACCCATTTTCATTTGCTGACCTTCATCAACAACGATATGTGCACCTACAGGGATGTTGTAATCTCTAATAGCTCCACCTTTTTTGTCAACAATTTTAACAACAGGGTTTTTAGTTTTATCACGAGTATCGATAATTACTTTTTCTCTGTGACCAGTTTGCTCATCAGATTCCTCTCGGAAAGTAACACCTTCAATTACAGCTTCAAACTCAACTTTTCCAGAGAATTCTGAGATAATAACCGCATTGTATGGATCCCATGAACAAATTTTATCTCCTTTGGTTACAATATCTCCTTCTTTTACATAAAGGAAAGAACCGTAAGGAATATTATTGGTCATGATTACCCTATTCGTGTTAGGATCAGTGATTTTAAATTCACCTGAACGACCTAAAACAACTTCTACGCCACCTTCTTCAGTTGCCATAGTTACAGTTCTTAGGTTTTCAAATTCAATTAGACCATCAAATTTAGCGTTGATTTGAGATTCAGCAGCAATGTTAGATGCTGTACCACCCACGTGGAATGTACGTAATGTTAACTGCGTTCCTGGCTCACCAATAGATTGAGCAGCAATTACTCCAACTGCTTCACCCATTTGAACAGGCTTACCGGAAGCTAAGTTACGACCGTAACATAATGCACAAACCCCTCTAGAAGCTTCGCAAGTAAGAACAGAACGTATCTCAATTCCTTCTAAAGGAGATTCTTCAATAGTTCTTGCAATTTCTTCAGTAATGTCTGAATCCGCCCTAACTAATAACTCATTAGTTAAAGGATGATAAACATCATGAAGAGAAGTACGACCTAAAATTCTATCGTATAATGGTTCTACAATATCTTCTTGGTCTTTTAAGGCTGTTGTAAACATACCTCTTAATGTACCGCAATCATGGTGTTTAATTACCATATCTTGAGCCACATCATGTAAACGACGAGTTAAGTAACCAGCATCGGCAGTTTTTAAAGCTGTATCCGCCAAACCTTTACGAGCACCGTGAGTAGAAATAAAGTATTCTAATACAGATAATCCTTCTTTAAAGTTAGATAAAATAGGATTTTCAATAATCTCACCTCCAGAACCAGATTTTTGTGGCTTAGCCATCAAACCTCTCATTCCACAAAGCTGACGAATTTGTTCTTTAGATCCACGAGCTCCAGAATCAAGCATCATATAAACAGAGTTGAAACCCTGATTATCATTTGTCAACTGCGTCATTACAAAAGTGGTTAATCTATTGTTAATACGAGTCCAGATATCGATGATTTGGTTATAACGTTCGTTGTTGGTAATGAATCCCATGTTATAGTTACCCGTTACCTCTTCAACTTCTTTCTTAGCTTGCTCTAATAGCGTATGCTTCTCTGTTGGGATATTTAAATCTTTCAAATTGAAAGATAAACCTCCAATGAAAGCTGATTGGAATCCTAAAGTTTTAATTTCATCTAAGAAATTAGCTGCTCTAGCCATACCGGTATTTTTCACTACCTCACCAATAATATCACGAAGTGATTTCTTAGTTAATAGTTCATTGATATAACCAACTTCCGCAGGAACAACCTCATTAAATAAAACTCTACCTACAGTTGTATCTATAATTTTTTCAACTAAAGACCCATCTTTTTCTTTAAAGATTGCTTTCACTTTAATAAAAGCATGTAAATCTATTTGCTTCTCGTTGTAAGCTATAATTACCTCTTCAGATGAATAAAAAGTTTGACCTTCTCCTTTTATAATGTGTCCATCTTCTGTTTTACGACCTTTGGTCATATAGTATAGACCCAAAACCATATCCTGAGATGGTACTGTAACTGGAGTACCGTTAGCTGGATTCAAAATATTGTGAGAAGCTAACATCAAAATTTGGGCTTCCAAAATTGCAGCGTTACCTAGCGGTACGTGAACTGCCATCTGGTCACCATCAAAATCCGCGTTAAAAGCGGTACAAACTAATGGATGTAATTGAATAGCCTTACCTTCTACTAATTTTGGTTGAAAAGCTTGAATACCCAGACGGTGCAATGTTGGTGCTCTGTTTAATAAAACAGGGTGTCCTTTCAATACATTTTCTAAAATATCCCAAACTAATGGATCTTTTCTGTCAACAATTTTCTTAGCAGATTTTACAGTTTTCACTACTCCTCTTTCTATCATCTTACGAATAATAAACGGTTTGAATAGTTCAGCTGCCATATCTTTTGGTAAACCACACTCGTGTAGTTTCAAAGTTGGTCCAACAACAATTACAGAACGTCCAGAATAATCCACACGCTTTCCTAATAAGTTTTGACGGAAACGACCTTGTTTACCTTTTAAAATATCAGATAAAGATTTTAAAGCTCTATTACCTTCTGTTTTAACGGCATTCACTTTACGTGAATTGTCAAACAAAGAGTCAACAGCTTCTTGTAACATACGTTTTTCGTTACGTAAGATTACTTCTGGAGCTTTAATCTCCATCAATCTTTTTAAACGGTTATTACGGATAATTACTCTTCTGTATAAATCATTTAAATCTGATGTAGCAAAACGACCACCTTCCAATGGAACTAACGGACGTAATTCTGGTGGAATTACCGGAACGATCTTGATAATCATCCACTCTGGGTTGTTCTCGATGCGATTTCTTGCATCGCGGAAAGCTTCTACAACTTGTAAGCGCTTTAATGCTTCGTTTTTACGTTGTTGTGAAGTTTCGTTTGCTGCCTGATGACGTAAATCATAAGACAATTGATCTAAATCTAATCTCCTTAATAAATCTTCTAAGCCTTCAGCACCCATTTTGGCGATGAATTTATTAGGATCTTTATCATCAAGATATTGGTTTTCTTTTGGTAACTTATCTAAGATATCTAGGTATTCTTCTTCAGTTAAGAAATCCATGTAGTTAATTCCTTGATCAGCCATTAAGCCTGATTGGATGACTACATATCGTTCGTAGTAAATGATAAGATCTAACCTTTTTGTAGGTAAACCTAATAAATATCCAATTTTATTTGGTAATGATCTAAAATACCAAATGTGCGCCACAGGAACTACTAAATTAATGTGTCCCATACGCTCACGACGTACTTTTTTCTCTGTTACCTCAACCCCACAACGATCACAAACAATACCTTTGTAACGGATACGCTTGTATTTACCGCAATGACATTCGTAATCTTTTACCGGACCAAAAATTCGCTCACAGAACAAACCATCACGCTCTGGCTTGTAAGTTCTGTAATTGATAGTTTCTGGCTTCAATACCTCACCGCTTGATCTCTCTAAAATTGCTTCTGGAGATGATAAACTTATGGTAATTGAAGTAAAATTACTTTTGATTTTACTATCCTTTTTGTAAGACATATTCTTTCTTTAAGTTGAAAGTCATAAGTTAAAAGTTGAAAGTAAAGCTTTAAAACTTTTAACTTTCAACCTTAAACTTTTAACTTAT
>JBILPO010000356.1:0-3020 GCA_044373805.1 Pelobium sp. | reverse complement strand
TAAAACGCTTAGAAGAATACCAGATAAAGGTAAATATACATGACCCTATGGCTAATGCTTTACAAGTTCAAGAAACTTACGGTGTGATTTGCCAAAACGGCGAATCAAAAAAGAAAACTTATGATGCCATATTGTTAGCAGTTGCACACCATCAATTTAAAGACATGGATTTGTCTAAAATGTGCAAAGAAAACACTGTAGTATATGATATTAAAGCCGCTCTACCTCAGGCAATGGTAGACATTCGTTTATAAATTTAATCCTAAATAAAAACAATTTTAAAATGTACAACATACCTTATCACGGAGAAAAAGACCTGTCTAAATATAGTTTTTTAGTAACAGGTGGAGCAGGTTTTATAGGCTCTAATTTAGTAGCTTATTTATTAAAATTTGGTGCCGGAAAAGTGAGGGTACTGGATAACTTTTCGACAGGATTTATGAAAAATCTAGAAGAGTTTTCTTTCTATTCTTCTTTTGAATTGATTGAAGGAGACATCAGAAATTTAGAAGATTGTAAAAAAGCGGTTGAAGGAATAAATATTGTTTTTCATGAAGCTGCATTAGGCTCAGTCCCTCGCTCTATTGAAGACCCAATTACCACCAATGATGTAAATATCAAAGGTTTTTTAAATATGCTTATTGCAGTAAAAGATGCTAAGGTGCAAAGAATGGTTTATGCAGCTTCCTCATCAACCTACGGAGACAGTAATCATTTACCAAAAGTAGAAGACAAAATTGGCAATCCGCTTTCCCCTTATGCCATTACAAAATATGTGAATGAGCTTTACGCTGATGTTTTTAATCGCCTTTATGGCTTAGAATATATTGGATTACGTTATTTTAATGTGTTTGGCCCTAAACAAAACCCAGATGGTGCTTATGCTGCCGTTATTCCAAAATTTATTTCGAGTTTAATAGCACATGAAGAACCTATTATTAACGGCGACGGAAAAAACTCTAGAGATTTTACCTATGTAGAAAATGTGGTACAAGCCAACATTATTGCTGCTTTAAGTAAAAATTCGTTTGCTGTTAATCAAATTTATAATGTGGCTTATGGTGAACAAACCTCTTTAAATGAGCTGGCTATTTTACTAAGAGAAGAATTAGCACAAGTTGACCCAGAGATTGCTGGTGTACATTTTAACTATGGAAAAGAGCGTAATGGTGATATTCCACATTCTTTAGCTTCTATAGTAAAAGCAAAACATTTGTTAGAATATTTTCCCTACTTCTCTATTAAAGAAGGATTACAAGAAACTGTGAAATCTTATGTAGATGAGCTTAAAACAGTTAAGGTTTATAGTTAAACTTTAATTGCACAAACAAAAGCCAATCAAATATTTATAAATAAATATACCATGGTACGTTTAAAAGAATTGGATATTTTAAGAGGTCTTGCTTCACTTAATGTGGTGATCTACCATTATACCAGCAGATATAAAGAAATTTTTAAAGACCAATCTTCGGTTGATTTTAATTGGGATTACGGGCATTATGGTTTAGAGCTGTTTTTTGTAATTAGTGGCTTTGTAATTTATATGACCCTCCAAAAGGTATCAAGCTTAAAAGAATTCTCTTACAAAAGGTTTTCTAGATTGTATCCCGCCTACTGGATTTGTATTCTTTTAACTTTGATACTCACCAGTTTGTGGAAATCACCTAGGATGGAAGAATTTACTATTTCTCAAATACTGATGAATTTTACCATGATACAAGGTGTATTTGAAATTCCAAATATAGATGGTGCGTATTGGTCACTTATACCCGAATTGTTTTTTTACACTTCAATGGGATTAATTTATTATATGGGCTGGCTAAAAAATATTAGAATTATAGCCGTTATATGGCTTTCCATAATGATTTTAAATCATCAAGGTATTCTACCTTATGGGGCTTACTTTCTTAACCTAAAATATGGAATGTTTCTTTTGGCTGGTATTCTTTTTTTTAAATTACGATTTGATAAGGGGAATTTTATAGAGCATATTCTCATATTATCATGCCTTTTCACAGCCATTTGGGTAAACACCAGGCCAGGAAGTGTTTATGTTTATCCCATTATATTTGGGATATTTTACTTATTTATTTATGGAAAATTGAAAAACTTCACCTATAAGCCGTTATTGTTTTTAGGCTACATTTCTTATCCATTATATCTCTTGCATCAAGAAATTGGTTATTCAATGATCAATTCATTAAATTTTTATATCCATAATGAGTTTATGGTTTTAATGTTAACACTTTCGGTGATGTTTTTATTAGCATGGATTGTTAAAACCTATTTAGAAAAACCAATTGTTACTTACTTGAAATCTAAATATTATCCTAGAGCAGTTACGTTTAGTCAACAAAATTTAATAGTAAAGGAGCCAGATTTGATAGATCAAAGTCCTATAATTTTAGCCCCAAAAAAAGTGAATAGTTTAACTAGATAGGTTAAGCAGATTATCCCACAAATTCATTTCAATTCCTTTTATCTAAGCATAATTGATTGATTCAATAAAAATTGAATCAACCTGATTTACCTATGTTTCATGAGTTTAAGAAAAAAAACATTATCTGGACTGATATGGACATTTAGCCAGCAGTTTGGTGTACAGTTAATCAGTTTTTTTATCACCATTATTTTAGCAAGAATTTTGGCTCCGGCAGAGTTTGGTATCATTGCCATGTTATCTGTTTTTATTGCAGTTGGGAGCCTATTATTAGATGGCGGGCTTTCTTCTTCCTTAATTAGAACAGGAAAGGCCAACCAAAAAGATTATTCTACGGTATTCTTTTTTAACCTGGTAGGTAGCATAATCATTTACGCTATCGTTTATTTATTAGCACCATATATTGCTGCATTTTACAAGCAAGATGTATTAATACTGGTAATTAGAATTTATTCTATCGTATTTATTCTCAATGCATTTTATGAAATTCAAAATGCAAGGCTGGTAAAAATGATGAATTTTAAAACACAGGCACTTATTCAAGTTCCGTCTGTTTTAGCCGGTGGTGTACTGGGAATTG
>JBILPO010000355.1:0-3024 GCA_044373805.1 Pelobium sp. | reverse complement strand
GTTAATTTTTAAAATCTGTCCTATCTCCTCATGGTCATACCCTTCAATTAAATAAAGGCTAATCACTAATCGGTAACCTTCGGGTAATAATTGTATGGCACTCCTTACTTCCTCTGCTTTTAAAACCACTTCTTCGTTGTCATAAGGCTCGTTATCTGGCAAACAATCTACATCTATATCGTCAATATCTGCAAACTCTATTTTGCGTTTTCTTAAACAATTTATGGCTTTGTGAACCACAATTTGCTTAACCCACAAGCCAAAAGTGGTTTCTTGCCTAAAATCTTTAATCTTACAAAACGCATCTAAAAAAGCCTCCTGCAAAACATCTTCAGCTTCATCACTTCTGTTTAGAATACGCATAGCTACGTTAAACATAGCCTTTGCGTAAAGCTTGTACAAATCTTGGTGTGCTTTACGATCTCCGTTTTTACACTTTACCACCAAGTCAAAATGTTTGTCTCTATAAATAGCCTCCAAATTTTTACGCTTCTGTATTAAATGACAGCATAGTTTTTAAAACGTTGCACCTCACTCAACTTTTCTAAATAAAATTCGATATTATTTTTCACAAAGAATTAAATGACTATAATAATACCTGTAAAGCTATTTTTTTGAAGCATAAGGCAATTGCTACTTGTTAAAGCCAGTCCCGCTATACATTCATACTTCACAGGCCTTAACCACAAAGCCGGTATACATTACTATCGGGACTAAAAACATAAGACAGAATTAATAAACAGAAACTGGGAAGGATTATTTAAATTAGTTCCATGAAAAAAACCTTAATCTTCTTCTTGTTCGCAACCTTAATAAGCATTAACGTTCTGGCGCAAAAAACAAGTAAAATTTGGATTGTTCGCCACGCCGAAAAGCAAACCATTGATCCAAAAAATGCCAACCCCGCTTTAAACTCCGAGGGAGAAAAAAGAGCAGAAGATTTAGCAAAATATCTTGAAAAAGAAAACATTGATTATATTTTTTCTACCGATTATTTAAGGACTAAACAAACAGCAACACCCATTGCTAAGCAAAAAAGCTTAGAGATTGAAACATATAATGCAAAAAACCATACCGCGTTGGTTCAAAAAATCAAAAGCTTTCCACAAGGAAAAAACAGCTTAATTGTTGGGCATTCTAATACCGTTTTAGAAATTTTAGAATTACTAGGCGGCGTGGCTCCGGTAAAAAGCTTAAAAGATGATGATTATGATTTTATATTTAAACTGAGCATAAAAGGCGATAAAGTTAAAGTCAAAACTAGTCGCTATGGCGAAAAACATCATTCTACAGAAATTAAATGAACCCCATAATTATCCAATCGGGTTACCAACCAGATGTTACTGTTGATAAAGAAAAACATTTGTTTTTTGGTGGCACCTCTTATTTAGGTTTAAACTATCATCCAAAAATTCTAAAGATTTTTTGCGACGGGTTAAAAATTTGGGGCTTAAATAATGGCGCCTCCAGAAATAATAATATCCAACTTTCTATTTATAATGAAGCAGAAAAATCTTTAGCAAAAGATTACCAAAACGACGCTGCCGTAACTTTTTCTAGTGGCTGGTTGGCCGCTCAAGTTGCCGTAGAAGTTTTAAGTAAAAACAGCGATTGTGTATATATTAATGAGGTTCACCCAGCATTAAATACGCATAACCATTCAGTTTTAGAGATTCAAAATGCGGTAAATTACATTAACCTTTCACATCATACTCATTTCCTTATTGTAAGTAATTCATTAAATAATGTGGTGCCGCAAATTTTTGACTTCACCACTTTAAGCCAAATCTTACCTAGTAAAAATGTAGTGCTTTTATTAGACCATTCTCATGGCTTTGGCATTTTAAAAGACGAATGGTTAATTGCTATAAAAAAAGTAAGCCCAAATATTGACGTCGTTATATGTGGTTCTTTAGCAAAAGGATTAAGTTTAGATGCCGGCGTAATTTTAGGTTCAAAACATTGGATTTCTCAAATAAAATTAAGCCCTACGTTTAATGGCTCATCGCCATGCAGCCCAGCCAGTTTATACACCTATGTAAATAGTGAATCCATAAGAACTGAGGCGTTAAATAAACTGACGGCAAACCTAAATTATCTATTTTCTCAAATATCAAAAGACAACTTTTATTGGATTCCAAACTTCCCAGTAGTGGTGATAAAAAACCAACAAATAGTCGAAAAACTCATGAAAAATAAGGTGCTTTTTTCTTCCTTTCCATATCCAAATGCCAACAGCCCAATAATTAACAGATTGGTAATTTCATCGGCGCACAGCCAAAAAACATTAAAAAAACTACTCTATCTATTAAAATTTTAAGCGTATTTTATCAATTAGCATAAGAAAACTAAACTATCCAATTAGTTTGGCTAAAATCTATTGCGTATTTTAAGTTTTACTATAATTTTTGAAAAGGAACATCCATTAAGGGAAAATTCTCCCAACCAATAAAATCAAAATGCCACCATTCACTTTTTATAACATTAAAACCATTTTGCCTCATGATATTGATTAAAAAGTCACGATTTTTCTTTTCTTCTAACGGGATATTTTCATAATCAGCGGCAGCTTCCTTAGTGAAGCTGTCATAAGGTGTTGGCATTTTCAATTCTTCCCCTGTTTTTAAATTAACGATAGTTAAATCTACCGCACATCCTCTGTTATGTCTTGATCCTTTGTTGGGATGAGCTACATAATCTTTTTTATCAAGCGGGGTAAGTTTCCAAAATTTAACGGTAACAGCATAAGGACGGTAGGCATCAAAAATTTTTAAACCCAATCCTTGCTGGGTTAAACCTTTTTGGACTTTTTTGAGGGCATCAACAACAGGTTTTCTAGCAAAAGCCTTCGCCTGACGATAAACTGCTATTCCAGAAAAGTTGTCCTTTGTAGCATACTTGATATCTAATTTAATAGATGGAATTTCTTTAATAATCTCTTGTAAAGTTTGCTCGGCATGCTCCTTTATTAAAGCCCGATATTCTTTCTGAGAAGAAATAACCAAGGGTTGCTCTTGTCTATTA
>JBILPO010000354.1:0-3026 GCA_044373805.1 Pelobium sp. | reverse complement strand
AATAGTGCTCAGCAAATAGAATCTCAATTAGATTATAATTTATATAACGTATACAAAATTATTGTTACCAAAGAAGAGTGGTATTATTTATCTTCTGATGATCAAAAAATTACCATTGATAAAAACGATTTTAGTATAACTATAGGTCAACAAAAAATAACGTTTGATGTTGTATTTATCATTATACATGGATCGCCGGGAGAAGATGGTAAATTTCAAGGCTATTTTGATTTATTAAACATTCCTTACACCACTTGTGATGCAACAACATCAGCTTTAACCATGAATAAAGGCTATACAAAAGCGGTAGTGAATGGAATAAAAGATTTATTTATTGCTAAATCTTTACAGTTGTTTACTAAAATAGGCTCTTCAGAATCAGAGATTTCATCACAATTAAAATTACCATTATTTATTAAACCTAATAGTGGTGGAAGCAGTATTGGGATGTCTAAAGTAAATAAATGGGAAGATTTAAATGAAGCATTAGAGAAGGCTTTCGCCGAGGATCAGCAAATTTTGGTAGAGGAATTTATTAAAGGAAGAGAATTTACTGTAGGGATTTATCAGAAAGATTTATCTATTAACATTCTTCCAATAACAGAAATAAAATCATCTAAAGAATTTTTCGATTTTGAAGCGAAGTATACCACTGGTATGTCTGAAGAAATTACTCCTGCCAATCTGCCTAAAGAAATTACAATAAAAGTTGGCGAGATTGTAAGTCATATTTACCACAAATTAAATTGCAAAGGTGTGGTAAGGGTTGATTTTATTTTACAAGAGCAAACACAAGATTTTTATTTTATTGAAATCAATACTGTTCCAGGTCAGTCCCAAAACAGTATTATTCCGCAGCAAGTTAGAGTCGCAGGAATGGAGATAAAGGATTTTTATACATTATTAATTGAAGAAGCTTTAGCTTAGATACTGTAAAGGTCAATCATTTCTTGATTTACAGCTATGCCGCGGCCATTTTTTAAGTCAATCATTATAAAATCAAACCAGCCATCAGTACTTAATTTATTGTTTTTTAAGTTGGTGATTTTAAATGTTACTCGGCAACCTTTTTGGTTTATGCTCTCAATACCCGTTTCTACCGTAAATAAATTACCCAAACCTAATGGTCTCTTATAATTAATTAGAACCGATTGAACAACCCATCCGTAACCCATTTCCATAAACTTCTCCATAGGCATTCCATAATAAAGCTCCATTTGCTCATATCTGGCGGCTAAAACGTAATCTAAATAAATGCTATTGTGTACGTGGTTAAACATATCAATATCATCTGGCCTTACTTTGTGTGTGGTGGTAAACCTCGAGTAGTTTTTAGTCATTCTTTTTTAAGATAATGGTAATTCCGCTTCTAAAATTTTTTGGAATTAAATTTTTAAAGCCCCTGTAAATTTTTGAAGTTTTAGAAGGATATTCAAAATATTCGTCTAAAAACACAGTTTCAACCTTTAATTTATTTTTACTTGCCAAATATGTTAATTCATTTGCAGTATATTCTCTATAATGTCCGGGATTAGAAAGGTTTTCTCTCGGCATATCAAACGGATTTTTACCAAATAATAGAGCAAGTCTTTTTCTAAACGAAACGGCATTTGGTGTTTGAATAATCAATATTCCATTTTTGTTTAAGCTTTTGTAAAAATTATCGAACAATGTGTCAGGGGAGGTGTATAAATGTTCAATAACCTCACCACAAGTAATAAGATCAAATTTTTGATCTTCATTATTTACTTTCCAAAAATTTAAATCTTGCTTTATTAAATTTACCTTTTGAAAGATAGAACTATCTGGTAGGTGCCCTCCAAAGCTTTCTTGTTCATTAAAGCCTAAAAGACTTAAATTTTCTCCAAATTTTTGATACAATAAGTAGCTTAAAAATGAAGGACCTATATCTAAAACTTTTGCAGAATGTTGATGGGTAATATTTGATAGAATGATTTCAAACCTCTTAGCATGAATTTTTAAATAGAGCTTTTGCTCTTCATTAAGCTGATACTCTTTATTAAAGAAATGTTCAATCTTTATCTTATTCATGGTTATTATTACAACGGCAAATTAAATCTTCTTCCCTAAAGTATAAATTAATAAGAATTATTAGCTTTTAAACTTCCAGTTTTAGTGGCTTAAGTAACGAAGTATGATAAATCTAAACTTTAGTTTTTTTATTGCTACAAATGTTGTTTAAAAATATGTTTTAAAAGAATATTACATGTTACTGGATGAATGTAATCTTAAGTTTTGAAACTGAGTATTCAAATTTAGAAATTATATGTTGCGTTAAGGATTGAAGTGGATACCAGCCTGCGCATAATGCCCTGTGACGTATAAACGCAAAGCCTGCTCGAACGCCCAAATTATATTTCAAAATTCTTGTATTTCAAATTTTTAAAATCCATCAGATTTCTATCTTTGAAAAAATTAAAAACCATGATAAATCCAAAACAACTGGTTGGTGAAAAAGCAACAGAATACATCAAAGACGGTATGATTGTAGGCTTAGGAACAGGTTCTACAGCATATTGGGCGATTATGAAGATAGGTGAAATGGTGAAGAATGGTTTAAAAATTACTGGTGTACCTACCTCAAAAGCTACAGAGAAATTGGCCTTAACCTTAAATATTCCTTTATTAGATATTGCTGAGGTGACGCGTATAGATTTAACTATAGATGGCGCTGATGAATTTGATGGGTATAAAAACCTAATTAAAGGTGGAGGAGGGGCTTTGCTAAGAGAAAAGATTGTGGCATCTGTATCTAATTTTTACATTATTATTTCTGATGGCGCAAAACGCTGTGATATATTAGGGGATTATGCAGTACCGGTAGAAGTAACTCCTTTTGCTTTGAGTATTTCTACAAACCAACTTGAAAAACTAGGTTGCAAACCCAAATTGAGATTAGTAGATGGGGAACCTTTTGTAACTGATAACCAAAATTTTATTGTGGATTGTAAATTTGAAAAAATAGAAAATCCTTTAGAACTTTCGGCCAAAATGAATGCGATACC
>JBILPO010000353.1:0-3028 GCA_044373805.1 Pelobium sp. | reverse complement strand
GCCATCGGGACTAGTGCGTAAGTGTGCGTGTACATCTACAATGCCGGGCATAATGGTTTTTCCGGTTAAGTCGTAAATTTTTGCATCAAATGGGATGGCCACATCAGCTTCGTTCCCTACGGTTTCAATTTTATTTTGGTTAATAATGATGGTTCCTTTTTCAATAACTTCGGTGCCATCCATCGTAATAATTCTGGCTCCTCTTAAAGCAATTTTTCCTTGCGGTTTGTAGCTGGGTAATTTTAATCCAATTTGGATACCTGTAGAATCTATGGCTGGTAATTTTTCTGGTGTATCTTCTACAAAAGAGAAAGAATTTTTTACCGCACTACTAAAATATTGCGGACCTAATGTCCAATGTAAAGTTTTAGCATCAGCGCTCCAATGCAAATAAGAACCTGCATCTCGGGTAAGTTTTTTAAGAGGTAAAGTTTTGTTGCCAGAAGATAAGTCTAAAGCAGTACCAGTGGTTACCAAGGGCGTTAAATATACATTGTAAAGTTCATTAAAGGCCATCCATTTTCCATCTGGACTTGGGATAAAGGCATTGGCATAAGTGGAGGTATAATGTGTTCTAAGGTTTCCTCCGTTTAAATCACAACTTTTAAAAGCTTTTTTATCACCTTCTGCCCCTTGAAAGTAAATACGTTCTCCGGTGTTATTAAATGATGGTTTAATACCTTGTTTACTAATGAGTTTAGTTTCTGCTTTTAATAAATTAAGGGTATAAATTCCTGCGTTTTTCCCGTAAACATATCCTAAAACATCGTTTCCAACTCCTTTTCTATACACAATCATATCGCCTTTGATATTGAATTTTGGAGAATAATAAAAGCCTCTTTCTGTGGTGATCGTACTTAGTTTTTTGCCTTTAAACTCATATTTAACAATAGCGCCTTTTTGTTCATCACTCCAAGTAGTAAATAGGATGAATTTACCATCAGGACTAAAGCTGGGTTCAAACTCCCAATCGATTCCGTTGGTCAACCTTTCGGGTTTTCCGTTAGGTAAATCTTTGCTATATAGGTATCCTGCGGCATTAAAAACAACTTTTTTGCCATCAGGCGAAGTGACCAATTGCCTAATCATTTTCACATCAATTTCATCACTAAAAACCTTTTGTTCAAAATGTAAAGCATCTGAAATGGTTTGTTTTACATCTACATTGAAGGGAATTTCTTCTGAGGTTTCGGTAATGATATCTACTTTTCTGATTTTTCCTTTAGCGTAAAAAACGATGTTTCTGTTATCAGGCATCCAATTAAAATTGGGATAAACACCAAAAATTGCCCAAGCTTCTTGTTGATCTTTAGATAAATCATTGTAAACCGGATATTCTTCGCCTGTAGCTAAATTTTGGACATAAAGTACAGATTTTAGTCGATCTCTTTTCACAAAAGCTAACATGCTGCCATCTGGAGAGACTTGCGGACGAACAGCGCCACCTGAGCCACCTGCAATTTTTTCAAACTCGGCAGTTTCTAAGTTTAGTTTTTTGATGGCGTAAATTTCACTATTAGGGTCTTTATTATATTGGAAATTTGGACCAGGACTTACGTCTTCACTAAAATAGACAAACTTCCCATCAGGAGATACCCAAGGTTCGCCTAAATCTTGTTGGTCGTTCTTTTTCTTGGTTAATTGTATACCTTCTAAGCCACCAGCAATATGGTACATCCATAATTCGCCAGCCCCTAATGATCTGGAAGCTGTAAAATGCTTTCTTGCTATCAAATATTTACTATCAGGTGTCCAAACGGCATTGTTTAATAATCTAAAAGTTTCTTTGGTAATGGCGTGTTGGTTAGCACCGTCTGCATTCATTATCCAAATATTATCGCCACCTGCCTTATCAGAAGTGTAAGAAATAGATTTTCCATCAGGAGAAAAGCGAGGTTGAACTTCCCAAGCCATTCCACCAGACAGTAAGGTTGCTTTGCCACCGGTTATAGGCATTATATAAATATCTCCTAGGAGATCAAAGACAATAAATTTCCCATCTCTACTTACATCCAAATTCATGTAAGTGCCTTCTTGGGTATTAAAATTAATGCTTTTTGAAGGACCGGTTGGTTTTTCTACATTCCATTTTGGTGTTTCCTGAGCTAATAAGGATGTACCAGAGAATAATATAAAAAGGGAGCTAAGAAAGAATCTATTCATTATTGTACGTTTTAATCAGTTCGCAATTTATGAAAAAATCAAAATGATTAACCACAGAGTACACAAAGATTTTGCAAAGATCACTAAGGGAATAGTGTTACAAAAAAATAATTAACCAGAGAGTAAAAAGATCACAAATTAAATGTCGTAAAACCATGATTTGAGAAATTCGTGTAATCTTATATTCGTGAAGAAATTTTAAAAAACTAAATAAGGAATCTATGAAATCCTTATAATCTGTTTCAAAAAAATAATTAACCACAGAGTACACAAAGATCACTAAGTAAATGTCGTCCATTTCATTATTCGAGAAAATTCGTGTTAAAAGAAAATGTTTGCCCCCTTTCGTTAAACCTTTGCAAACTTTGCGTGAAAAAACAATTTATCTTTGATTGAAAAAATCTATATTTCGGTTTAATAAAAATGATGCCTATCCAAGAAATTTTAAAACAATATTGGGGTTATGATGAGTTTCGACCATTGCAGGAAGAAATCATACAAGCTGTTTTAAAAAAAGAAGATACTTTAGCTTTATTACCTACTGGAGGTGGAAAATCCATTTGTTTTCAGGTGCCTGCTATGGCCATGGAAGGAATTTGTATTGTAATTTCTCCGTTAATTGCCTTGATGAAAGATCAGGTAGAGAATCTTCAAAAAAGAGGGATAAATGCAATGGCTATTGTGGCTGGGATGGGGAAAAGAGAAATTGATATTGCTTTAGATAATTGCATTTACGGGCCAGTGAAATTTCTTTATATCTCGCCAGAGCGTTTACTTTCTGATTTAGTAAGAGAACGTGTTAAATATATGAATGTGAACTTATTAGCGGTAGATGAGGCGCATTGTGTTTCGCAATGGGGTTATG
>JBILPO010000351.1:0-3029 GCA_044373805.1 Pelobium sp. | reverse complement strand
TCCGATCTACATTTAAGTTTTGCCCTCTGCCAGCATATTGGTGGTCTGCCATAATAACAGTTCCCTCTAATAATGGCTTAGAATTTGAAAGTAAGTTTTTAAGATATGTATTAGTAGAATCAATTTCATGTAATTTTACTATACATTGTCCAACAAATAGTGTTAAAATTGTGTTATTTTGCAATGTTTAAACATATTAATTTAAAAGCTCAAAACTAATTTTTTTTGATGGTAAAAAGTAAAATTGCTATCCAATCTACCAATATATCCGAAGCTATCGTTCACGGAATACAGGAAAAGAAGGGAAATGATATCGTGAGATTAGATCTAAGAAACATTCACAGTTCTGTTGCCGACTATTTTATTGTTTGTAATGCCGACTCAACTACGCAAGTAAAAGCTATTGCTGATAGTGTAGAAGAAGAAGTATTTAAAGCTTTAAGAGAAGATCCCATTAGAAAAGAGGGGTTTCAAAATGCAGAATGGATTATACTTGACTACGGTGACGCAGTTGTTCATATTTTTAAGACCGATAAGAGAGAATATTACGGTATTGAAGATTTATGGGGCGACGCAGAAATGAAACATTATCAAAGCGCATAAGGGCGTTTTCAAATTAAAAAAATGAAAGAAAGTTTAGATAAAAAGAAATTAATCAAGAAAGTTCCTGGAAAAAAAATTATTCCTAAGCCGCCAAAGTTTAATATTATGTGGCTTTATGGAATCATCATTGTTAGTATTTTAGCCATTCAATTTTTTATGAGTGGCAGTAGTGCTCGTTTGATTACCTATCAAAAGTTTGAAAACGAAATGCTAAAATCTGGAGATGTAGAGAAAGTCGTGGCCTATAAGCAAGAGGAGCTGGTAATAGCTGAAGTTTTCATTAAAAAAGAAAAATTAAATGCCGAAAAGTATAAAGATTCCCAAGGCAAAAACAATTTTTCTGTAGGCGGAAGCAGCCCTCAATATTATTTTACCGATGGTTCTTTTGAGTCATTGCAGGCGAGATTAAACAATTCACAAAAGGATATTCCCGACAATCAAAAAGTATCTTTAAGCTACGAGTCGAGAAGTAATCCATTGTCTAATATTTTCTGGACAATTATTTTTCCGGTTGTATTATTTGCTCTGATTTGGATATTCATCATGAGAAAGATGGGTGGAGGTGCTGGTGGAGGTGCTGGTGGTCAGATCTTTAATATTGGTAAATCTAAAGCTACTTTGTTTGACAAAGAGTCTCAGGTTAACATTACTTTTAGTGATGTTGCAGGCCTAGAGGAAGCTAAACAAGAGGTGATGGAAATTGTTGATTTTCTCAAAAACCCTAAGAAGTATACCAATTTAGGAGGTAAAATACCTAAGGGAGCTCTTTTAGTAGGTTCGCCTGGAACAGGTAAAACCTTAATGGCAAAAGCCGTTGCTGGAGAAGCTCAAGTTCCATTCTTTTCTTTATCAGGATCTGATTTTGTAGAAATGTTTGTAGGTGTTGGCGCTTCGAGAGTAAGAGATTTATTTAAGCAAGCCAAAGAAAAAGCGCCATGTATTATTTTTATTGATGAGATTGACGCCATAGGCAGAGCTCGTGGAAAAAATAGCATGGTAGGTGGAAATGATGAACGTGAAAATACCTTAAATCAGCTTTTAGTAGAGATGGATGGTTTTGGAACAGATTCAGGAATTATCATTATGGCTGCAACTAACAGACCAGATGTGCTAGACTCTGCATTGTTAAGACCAGGGCGTTTTGATAGACAAATTTCTATTGATAAACCAGATTTAGTAGGCAGAGAGCAAATCTTCAAGGTTCACTTACAGCCTTTAAAGTTAGCTGAAGGGGTAGATCCAAAAAAACTATCTGCACAAACTCCTGGTTTTGCCGGAGCAGAAATTGCCAATGTTTGTAATGAAGCGGCATTAATTGCGGCTCGTAAAAACAAAGAAGCGGTAGATATGCAGGATTTTCAAGATGCTGTTGACCGTGTAATTGGTGGTTTAGAGAAAAAAAATAAAATTATCTCTCCAGAAGAGAAAAAAATTGTGGCTTATCATGAAGCTGGACATGCTATTGCAGGTTGGTTTTTAGAACATGCTGACCCATTGGTTAAAGTATCTATTGTTCCTCGTGGGGTAGCAGCATTGGGTTATGCTCAATATTTACCTAAGGAACAATTTTTATACACCACCGAGCAACTTTCTGACGGGATGTGTATGACTATGGGTGGTAGGGTTGCAGAAGATATTACCTTTGGTAAGATATCAACTGGGGCACAAAATGACTTAGAAAGAATTACCAAACTTGCTTATGCTATGGTTACCGTTTACGGGATGAGCGATAAAGTTGGTAATGTCTCTTTTAATGATCAAGGAGGAGAGTACAACTTTAATAAGCCATATTCAGATAAAACAGCTGAGTTAATTGATAGCGAAGTTAGAAGCTTAATTGATGGTGTTTATCAAAAAACTAAGGCTTTATTAAAAGATAAGCAAGAAGGTCTAGAAGCTTTGGCGGTTAAACTTTTAGAAAAGGAAATTCTTTTCCAAAGTGATTTGGAAGAAATATTAGGCAAAAGACCATTTGACAACCGCACCACTTATGATGAATTTGTGAACGGAATAGAAGGTGGAGACCAAACGATTATTGCAGAAAACATCCAGGCCGAACCGGTTGGAGATTCTACTGAACCACTGAACAGTGATGCGGCAGAAATAAAATAAATATTTAAAGTGCCTCTTGGATTAAATATCTGAGGGGCATTTAATTTAAAGTCAAAAAAAATCGCTTTAACTTAGCATTAATGAAGGATAGTACCACTTCTAAAGAAAAATTGCTTAAAAAAATTAGAAAAGCTTTACTAGAAAAGAGAGAGAATCCTTATCCAAATCTAGAAGAACTCCCGCTTTATCCTCCAAACACAGAAATTTTGGAAGTAGTTTTTGCTGAAGAACTTACTAAAGTAAGTGGTCAATTTGTTTTCTGTGAAGACGAAATACAGTTTATAGAAAATATTCTTTTATTAGCCGAGCAGAGA
>JBILPO010000352.1:0-3029 GCA_044373805.1 Pelobium sp. | reverse complement strand
AGTTTTCAAACTACACTTTATGTTTTTAATAGTGCGGGGCAAAAAGTATTATCGGCAAAAGCTAAAGGCGAGCAACAGATTAATGTTTCTACATTGCCTGCTGGAGTATATTTAATTAAGACTTCAGAAGGGGATTCTGCTAAGTTTATAAAATTATAAAACCACGAAATTAAAACTTTGCTACAAAAATAGTTTCAATGAATATTATTTTATCCATCTTTTATTTTCTGCTCTCGGTATGGAGTAATACTGGAAGTGATTTTCCGAATAAAATTATTTTAGTAGCTACTGAAATACAATTGAAGAACGCATTAAAATATGCAAAACCAGGAGATGAAATTGTAATTAAAGATGGTATTTATGTCGGCAATTTTAGCATTCCAGCTTCAGCTTCTGGAACTTTACAGAAGCCAATTATTCTGAGGGGTAGCAGAAAAGTAATATTAGATGCAGGCACCACAGAAACCGGTTATGTTTTGCATTTGGAGGCAAATTATTGGAAAATTATAGGATTTACCCTTAGAAATGGGCTTAAGGGATTAGTAACTGATGAGGCTAGCAATAATATAATTGATGGTATTTTAGTAACCCAAATAGGTGAAGAGGGTATTCATTTTAGGAAGTTTAGTAAAAAAAACATTCTTCAAAATTCTGAAATTAGCTATACTGGATTAAAAACGCCAGATTATGGTGAGGGAGTTTACATTGGTACTGCCTACAGTAATTGGCCAAAAATTAGCAATGGTACACCAGATTTATGCGATTCTAATAAAGTGTTGAATAACAAAATAGGCCCTTATGTAGCTGCCGAATGTATAGATATTAAAGAAGGAACCACAGGTGGGCTCATCAAAGGAAATACCTTTGAAGCGCAAGGAATTGCCGGAGCAAATAGTGCTGATAGTTGGATTGATGTTAAAGGAAATGGGTATCTCATAGAAAATAACATAGGTAATAATACCCAGCCTTCTTTACTAAAAGATGGTTATCAGGTGAATTGTGCTTTTAATGGATGGGGATGCTATAATGAGTTTAAAAATAATATTTGTAATGTTAATACAGCTGGTTTTGGTTTTGAAATAAGGTTGAAAAGCAGCAAAGGTGAAGCGGTAGGGAACAAAGTTTACACAACTAATAAAGTAATTAACGCAGCCAGTGGAGTTGCTAATATCCCGCTCAATAACTAACTAACTATATGATAAAAGTTAAAGGTTTACGATGGTGGATTATTATACTAATAGGAATAGCAACGGTTATAAATTATGTAGATAGAAGCGCCATTAATATCTTATGGCCTTACATTTACAAAGAATTTGGCATAGCCGATGTAGATAACAAAAGTGCATTAGCATTAATCACCACCTTTTTTATGATTGCCTATGCTTTAGGTCAAACCTTTACCGGGAAATTAATGGATGTTGTGGGCACCCGTATTGGGATGACGGTTTCAATAATTGGATGGAGTATTTCTATTGCCTTACATGCTTTTGCAAGGTCTTTATTCTCTTTTAGCGTTTTTAGGTTTATGCTTGGTTTTAGCGAGGCAGGAAATTGGCCCGGAGCAACCAAAAATAATGCAGAATGGTTTCCACCTAAAGAGAGAGCAATTGCACAAGGTATTTTTGGCGCTGGGGCATCATTAGGGTCCGTTGTTTCGGCTCCAATAATTGCATTTTTATTTGTTGCTTTTGGCTGGAAAACAACATTTGTATTAATTGCAGCTTTGGGCTTATTTTGGATTATTCCATGGTTGGTTATTAATAAATCTACACCAGAAAAGCACCCTTGGTTAACAGATGAAGAGCGTAACCATATTTTAGCTAAACCGGTTTCTAATTCTGGTGAAGCAGGAGCAATCGCTATTCCGGTTTTAACTTGGCAAGAATTATTGAAATTTAGAAATACATGGGGCATCATTATGGGTAGGTTTTTTATCGACCCAGTTTGGTGGTTGTTTGTGACCTGGCTACCTACTTTTTTAAAAGAACAATTTATGTTTGATATCAAACAAATTGGGGCTTTTACATGGGTACCATATCTTTTTGCTGCAATAGGAAGTATTATGGGTGGTTACCATTCTTCATGGCAAATTAAAAGAGGTGTAGATGCAGAAAAAGCCAGAAAAAATGCAATTGCAATAGGTTGTGCAATTATGCTTTCTTCTTTAATCGCAATTGTTTATTGCCTTAGTAGCTTAAAAGAAACGCCAATGTTTGCCATGGTATTAATTGGACTTACTTTATTTGGGTTTCAGTTTTTAATTGGAAATATACAAACACTTCCAAGTGACTATTTTAATGGTAAAAATGTTGGGACTGTTGCGGGCATGGCAGGTACGGCAGCAGTTGCAGGTACTTTATTAACCACATGGGCAGTGCCTATCATTACACAAACAAGTTATGTTTCTTTCTTTGTTTTGGCTGCTATTTTGGTGCCATTGTCTTGGTTGAGCGTAAAATATATTACATCAAAAAAATCACATTTAATTAAATAAAAAATACATGCGTTTAAAAAATAAAGTGGCAATAATTTCGGGTGGATCCAGAGATATAGGTAGAGCAGTTTCAGTTCAATTAGCAAAAGAAGGGGCTAAAGTAGTAGTTAACTATTTTGGAAATAAAGCAAATGCTGATGAAACATTAGCATTAATAAATGCAGCTGGTGGAGAAGGGATAATTGTACAGGCTGATATGACAAAAGCAGATGATGTAGAAAAATTAGTTTCTGCCGCCAGAGCCGCTTTTGGAGACGAAATACATATTCTTGCAAATGTTGCTGGTGGTTTGGTCGCTCGTAAATCTACCGAAGAAATGGAGGAAGATTTTTGGGATTTAATTATGAATATAAACCTTAAATCTGTGTTTTTAGCCGTGAAAGCTACAGTTCCCTTTATGCCGAAAGGAGCTTCCATTATTAATTTTTCTTCTTTGGCAGGAAGAGATGGTGGTGGCCCAGGCGCAAGTGCTTATGCTACTTCAAAGGGAGCAGTAATGACCTACACCCGTTCTTTAGCAAAAGAATTTGGTCCA
>JBILPO010000028.1:0-10592 GCA_044373805.1 Pelobium sp. | reverse complement strand
GCCAATACTTCAATGGCAGTGATACTGCCGAAGTAACTTTAAGAAATGATATCAATCAACTTTACCAAAATGTAGAATGGAGCTGGTTTAGAAAAAATAATGAAGAAAGACTGCTTTGGCATTGGAGCCCTGAATTTGCCTGGGATATTAATCTTCAAGTAAAAGGATGGAATGAATCCTTAATGGTTTATGTTTTAGCGGCCTCTTCAACTAACTACACCATAACAAAATCTGTTTATGATAATGGTTGGGCCGGTAATGGAAGCATGAAAAATGGGAATAGTTATTATGGTGTAAATTTGCCGCTCGGGTCTGCTTTAGGCGGTCCACTATTTTTTGAGCATTACTCTTTAATGGCTTTAAATCCAGTTGGCTTAACAGATGCCTATGCTAATTACGAAACTCAAGCCAAAGCTCACAGCTTAATTAACTACAACTATTGCGTAGCTAACCCTAAAAATTTTGCTGGTTATTCAGAAAATTGTTGGGGCTTAACGGCAAGTGATATTCAAAACGGATACACTGCAAACTCACCCACTAATGACTTAGGATATATTGCGCCAACTGCAGCAGTATCATCAATGCCATATACCCCACAAGAATCATTAAAGGCAATTCGTTTCCTCTATTATAAATTAGGGGATAAAGTTTGGGGAGAATATGGTTTTAAAGATGCTTTTTCTTTAAATGATCCGTGGTTTGCAAGTTCTTATTTAGCCATAGATCAAGGGCCACAAATTGTAATGATAGAAAACTACAGAACGGGTTTAATTTGGAATTTATTTATGAGTTGTCCTGAAGTAAAAGCCGGATTAACAAAACTCGGCTTTCAAAGCCCTAAAATTTAAAAATGACACGATATCACCTATATATTCTTTGTTTATTATTTATTACTGCTTGTGGAAGTACACAAAAACTGAATGAAAAATCAACAAAACTAACTGATGAACAACTCTTAGATACGGTTCAATATCATTCTTTTCAATATTTTTGGGATGGTGCCGAGCCTATATCAGGAGCAGGTAGAGAGCGTTTTCATGAGGATGGAAAATATCCTCAAAATGATAAAAACACCGTAGCTACAGGCGCAACTGGTTTTGGGATTATGGCAATTATAAGTGCTATAGATCGTGGTTATGTTTCTAAAAAAGAAGGTGTGGCTCGACTTAATAAAATTCTTAATTATTTAAAAACCGCCGAACGCTTTCATGGCGCTTGGCCTCATTGGATGATTGGTGAAACAGGTAAAGTAAAACCTTTCTCGGCAAAAGATGATGGTGGCGATTTGGTAGAAACTTCATTTATTGCTCAGGGTTTAATCTGCGTTAAGCAATACTTTAAAAAGGGCAATCAACAAGAAAAGCAATTAGCAGCATTAGCAGATAATTTATGGAAAGAAATTGATTTTGATTGGTATAGAAACGGTCAAAATGTTTTGTATTGGCATTGGAGCCCAAAAAATCAATGGCAAATGAATTTTCCTGTAAAGGGTTTTAATGAGTGTTTAATTATGTACGTTTTAGGTGCATCTTCGCCAACTCACGGGATCTCTAAACAAGTTTATGATGAAGGTTGGGCCATGAGTGGAAAAATTAAATCGCCAAGAAGTTATAAAAACATTAATCTGCAATTCTTCCATCAAGGTGATGCTAAATATGGTGGTCCAATGTTTTGGTCGCACTATTCTTTTTTAGGTTTAGATCCTAATGGCTTAAAAGATAAGTATGGCGATTTTGGTGTAGAGACTAAAAATCATGCTTTAATCAATTATCAATGGTGTGTAGATAATCCCAATAACTTTAAGGGTTATGGTGCTAACAGTTGGGGTTTAACCTCCAGCTATTCTATCAAAGGTTATGCTGGCCATGCTCCAAGCCAGAAAAATGATTTAGGTGTAATTGCACCAACTGCTGCACTATCTTCTATCGTTTTCACGCCAAAGGAATCTATTGCTACTATGCGTTATTGGTATGAGAACAAGAAAGATAAAATGTGGGGTAAATATGGCTTTTATGATGCTTTTAGCGAAACAGATAACTGGTATCCTAAAAGGTATTTAGGTATTGACCAAGGGCCAATTGTTGTGATGATGGAAAACTACCGATCTGGCTTATTATGGAAACTTTTTATGAGTGATGAAGATGTGCAAAATGGGTTAAAGAAGTTAGATTTTGAAAGTCCTTATTTAAAAAAATAAAGATCTTGAGATAAACAACCCAAATGAGCTTATGATTAATAGTTTAACCAAAGGGTAAAGCTGTTATTTTAGTTTAGAACAATTTAATGAAAATGGGATTTCTAAGGCTACAGTTCCTGTAAAGGTCCAATAAGTGGTCAATTTATTTTATAAGAAGAAGCGAAAAAGAATATGAAAGCACTTAAGTATATATTATCAATAGGTTTGTTTTTAGTTTTTTGTGCTTGTGCACAACAAAAAACTGTAGTAGAAACCAAATCTATTGAGAGTACCAATAAAATGGATGTTTTCATTTTAGACTTGATGTCTAAAATGACGGTTGAAGAAAAAATCGGTCAGCTTAATTTACTCACCGGCGGAGAAGCAATTACAGGTTCTACAGGAAATTCAGATTTGGAAAATAAGGTGAAGAGGGGCGAGGTTGGTGGTTTTTTTAGTTTAACAACGCCAGAACGAATTAGAAAAGCGCAAGATTTAGCAGTAAACTATTCGCGTTTAAAAATTCCATTAATTTTTGGTTTAGATGTCATTCATGGCTATAAAACCACCTTTCCAATCCCGTTAGCCATGTCGGCTACTTGGGACATAGATCTGATCAAGAAAACAGCACAAATAGCAGCAGAAGAAGCTGCCGCTGATGGAATTAACTGGACATTCTCCCCTATGGTAGATATTTCAAGAGACCCAAGATGGGGCCGTTTTTCTGAAGGTAGTGGTGAAGATCCTTTCTTAGGATCTGAAATTGCAAGGGCAATGGTTAAAGGTTACCAAGGAGATGATTTAGCTAAAATAAATACCATTATGGCCTGTGTAAAGCATTTTGCTTTGTATGGTGCTGGCGAAGGTGGCAGAGATTATAATACGGTGGATATGAGCAAGGTGAGAATGTATAACGAGTATTTAGCGCCTTATAAAGCTGCTATTGATGCCGGAGCAGGCAGCGTAATGACTTCTTTTAATGAAATTGATGGCGTACCCGCAACGGCTAATAAGTGGTTGGTGACCGAATTACTAAGAAATCAATGGAAATTTAAAGGTTTTGTGGTGACAGATTATACCGGAGTTAACGAAATGGTAGATCACGGTTTTGGCGATTTACAACAGGTTTCTGCATTATCATTAAATGCCGGAGTAGATATGGACATGGTGGGCGAGGGTTTTTTAACTACTCTAAAAAAATCGTTAAATGAAAACAAGGTAAGTAAAGAGGAAATTGACAAAGCTTGTAGATATGTTTTAGAGGCCAAATATAAGTTAGGTTTATTTGAAGATCCTTTTAAATATTGTAATGACGAAAGAGCCAAGACAAAAATATTTACCAAAGAAAATATAGCTATATCAAGAGAAGCGGCAACTAAAAGCTTTGTGCTTCTTAGAAATGCCAATAATCTATTACCTCTTAACAAATTAGGAACAATTGCTTTAGTGGGGCCCTTGGCAGATAGTAAAGTGAATATGCCCGGTACCTGGAGTGTTTCTACAGATTTAAGTAAAGCCATTTCGGTAAAGCAAGGTTTAGAAGAGGCAATAGGCAATAAAGCAAAAATCATTTATGCTTTAGGTTCTAATTTATTAGAAGATCCAGAATATCAGAAACGAGCCACCATGTTTGGCAGAGATATGATAAGGGATAACAGAGCCGAAGAAACAATTATTAAAGAAGCAGTTGATGCGGCTTTAAAAGCCGATGTAGTTGTTGCTGCTTTGGGCGAAAGTTCTGAAATGAGTGGCGAAAGTTCTAGCAGATCTGACATTCAAATTCCAGCTATTCAAAAAAGATTATTAGCAGCTCTGTTAAAAACAGGAAAACCAGTGGTTCTTTTAGTGTTTAATGGTCGCCCTTTAGATCTCACTTATGAAAGTAAAAATGTACCTGCAATTTTAAATGTTTGGTTTGGTGGCACAGAAACAGGCCATGCTATTGCCGATGTTTTGTTTGGCGATGTTAATCCATCAGGAAAACTGAGTTCAACGTTCCCTCAAAACGTAGGTCAGGTGCCTTTATATTATAATCATAAAAACACAGGTCGTCCATTAGAAGAAGGTAAATGGTTTACTAAATTTAAATCCAATTATTTAGATGTAAGTAATGATCCTCTTTATCCATTTGGGTTTGGTTTAAGTTATACCACATTTGAAATTTCTGCTCCAGTTTTAAACGAAACAACTTTAGGCGCAAACGGAAGTATATACGTTACGGTAAAGGTGAAGAATACAGGGATTAGATATGGAGAAGAAGTAGTGCAACTTTACATTAGAGATTTAGTAGGCTCTATCACCAGACCAGTAAAAGAATTAAAAGGTTTTCGAAAAATAGCGTTAAAAGCAGGAGAAACCAAAGAGGTTACTTTTAAACTTACCGAAGAACACTTAAAATTTTATAATTCAAATTTAGAATTTGTTGCAGAACCAGGTGATTTTAAGGTTTTTGTAGGGAATAGCGTAGCAAACGTTAAAGAAGCATCATTCAAATTAGTTAAGTAATACAAATGAAAAGATTCATCATATTAATTGCTCTTTATTTATGTTTTATCGCTGTTAAAGCGCAAGACAAAAATGATTTTGTGAAAACCATATTTGTTTTAAAAGGAGATACTTTGCCGGTAAGAATTTTGTACCCCGAGAATTTTGATCCCACAAAAAAATATCCATTAATGCTTTTTTTGCATGGCAGAGGAGAGTCTGGTGGTGACAATCAGAAGCAGCTGATACATGGCTCTAAGATGTTTTTAGATCCAGTTTTTAGAGCTAAATATCCTGCCGTTGTGGTTTTCCCTCAATGTAGTAATGATAGTTATTGGGCCAATGTAAAGATAACTACAGATGAAAAAGGGAAACGAAATTTTGAATATCTAAAAAGTGGAAAGCCTACCCAAGCCATGAAACTTTTACTTTCTTATTTAGAGCAGCTGGAAGATTTAGCCTATTTGGATCAGGACCGTTTTTATGTTGGAGGCCTTTCCATGGGTGCAATGGGGACTTATGAGTTATTGAGAAGAGAACCCAACACTTTTGCATCTGCGTTTGCAATTTGTGGTGGAGATAAGGTTTCAAATGTAAAAAAATACGCAAATAAACTTCCTTTATGGTTGTTTCATGGTTTAAAAGATGATGTGGTAAAACCAGAGTTTACCATTAACTTAGCAAATGAACTGAAAAGATTAGATGCTGATTATAAGCTTAATTTATATCCTAATGCAAATCATAACAGTTGGGATGCTGCCTTTGCAGAGCTAGAGTTACTCCCCTGGATATTCTCAAAATCAAAAAATTAAAAATAGTTTTAGGTTGATTGTAAAATCCGTTTGCAAATTGCAGCGAGGGTTTCCTTTAAAAAGGATCTAAAAAAAAGCCCCCTCATCAAATAAGTTTGATGAGGGGGGATAATACAAATCATCTTTTTAATATTTAATACTAATAGGCATATAGTAAGCTCGCTCAACAGGTTTCCCTTGTTCTAAAGCTGGATTCCATTTTGGTGCATTTTTAAGCGCATTAACAGCAAAATCATTTACTTTTCTATTTGATGAATTTACGACTTCTATGTTTTGTATGTTGCCAGTAACATCAACAATAAATTTCATAGTTATTTTTTCATTATTAAAATTCATATCCTGCATGGATGCAGATATATGAGTGTAGAAGTTATTGATGCCTCCTTTTGGTTCTGGTCTTTTGCTGCGTTGTTGGTAAGCATAAATTTTACCTTCAGCTGCTGCGTAATTTTCTCCTTTAATTAAGATGCCATTTTTGTAAAACTCAGTAAACACAAGCTTATTAGCTTCATAACCTTTCCAAATTCCATCAGCAACAGTGTTTTTTACATTTCCTTCCTGACTTATTTTTGAGTGATCATCATAAGCTTTAAAATAGCCATTTCCATCTTGTAAGGTGATTTCATCATTTTCATTAGCGCAAAATAAATATTTTGAAGTGCTTTCTTTTTGAAGCGAATAGCCATAACCAGCAGATTGATTTAATATTTTATAGTTCACTTTCCCATTAGAAAAATAATGAGTTTGCATGCCATTTGGTAATCCTTCCGAGTAACTTGTTACATCTTTTTTATTGCCATTACTGTAAAATGTTGTGATTTCACCTTCTCTAATTAAAGTTAGCATACTTTGTACTGTTCCTTTCTCTTTAAGTTGGTTATCCATACAAAAACGCTCAAAATTTAACAAGCCATTTTCTGAAGCGTTAAATTTGATGTAATAGGTTGCACTATCTTTAGATTGAGTAGGCACATTATTATTTAAATAATAGCGGGTGACTTCTTGTGCGTTTACCGCTATGATAAAAAAAGCACAAAGGGCTAGGGTGGTATATAGTCTTTTCATGATGATTATAATTGGTTAATGTAAATATAATTAAAATTTAATATTAAATTAACATTGAAATGAGAATAAATTTTATTAATTCCCAAGAAGGCCTTCCGAAACTGTTCTAAAGTCTTTTTATGAATACAAAAAAACATGAATTAATTTCTTCAATAGATTGCCTTTTTAAAGAGAAGTTTGATTCTGTTTAAATCTTATTTCTATTTTAGACCTATCTAAAATTATTAATCATGCTATTGCTCCAAGAAATAAAGGAAGGATTTTCTAAAATCATTCACTCCCAAACTGTTCGGTTACACTTTTTAGAGAATAATAATGGCCTAAAAGTGGGGATATGCAACTATGGAGCAAGAATTACACATTTTTTGGTTCCTGATAAAAATAATACCGATATCGTTTTAGGATTTGATGATTTAGCAGCTTACTTAAACGCTGCCGAACGCTATCACGGGGTAACCGTTGGGCCGTATGCCAATAGAATTAATAATGCTCAATTTATTTTAGATGACATAACCTATCAGTTAGAAGAAAATAATGGGAAAAATTCTTTACATGCAGGAAGTACTGGTTTTCACGATAAAATTTGGGACATTGTTAAAGAAGAAAGAAATGCCATTACCTTAAAAGTGATGAGTAATGACCAAGAAGGTGGCTTCCCCGGAAATTTAAATGTTCAAATCACTTTTACTTTAACCAATGAAAATGAGCTAAGGATGGATTATTCTGCTATTTCTGATCAAAATACAATAGTCAACTTAACCAACCATGCTTATTTTAATTTGAACGGAGAAGGGAATGGCGATGTCTTACATCATCAAGTGAAAATTGATGCTGATGAATTTGTGGAGATTGATGAAACTTGTATCCCAACTGGTAAATTATTAAAAGTTGCTGATGGTGCTTTTGATTTTAGAAACCCAAAGCCAATTGGTCAAGATATAAATAAAGGAGATAATCAACTTTTGATGGGGAACGGCTATGATCATTCTTTTGTGATCAATAAAAGCGAAAATGAATTTGCATTTGCGGCATCCGCAGAGGGTGATTTAACTGGGATTACTTTAGAAGTTTATACTAGCGAACCTGCGATGCAATTTTATACCGGTAATTTTTTGAATAATTTGGATAAAGGGAAAATGGGCGAAATTTATAAAGCGAGAACCGGTTTTTGTTTTGAAACTCAACATCATCCAGATTCTCCAAATCAACCTCAATTTCCTTCTACTTTATTAAAAGCCCATCAAGAATTTAAATCTAAAACAGTCTACAAGATTATTTTGCCCCAGTAAAGTTTGAATTTCTTAGTCTTCTTGCTTTGAAGGGGTACTGCCAGCTTTAAAACGAGGTTTAAAACCTAATGGTTTAACAGGTTCTTCTTTTATTTTTTCAACGGGAATTGTTAGCTCAGGTTCTTCTTGTTTAACTGGAGTAGAAGTCGCTTTAAAACGAGGTTTAAAGCCAGTAACGGTAACCGGTTTTCCTGTAATTTCAGCTGGGTCTTCTAAAACTGTTTTTGCAATGGGTTGAGTTACTGTATTTGGTGCTTTAAATCTTGGTTTAAATCCCGAAGCTTTAGTTACGGGAGCGTCAACAGCAACCTCAGTTTTTAATACTTGGTTTGAAATAACCTCTTTTGCAGGATAAAGTGTTGCTTTTAATTGAACCTCATCATCCTCAGAAAGTTTATGACTCAGCCTCAACTGATTGAACCAATATTTTTTGGTGTGATCAAAACTTTTTTCGCCCATTAAGGCATAATGTTCTTTAAATTCTGAAAACAGATCGGGTTTGGTAGCCGCTAAAGCAATAAGATCAATTTTTTTCTTAAGAAAAAACTCTTCAAAACTCATCATATCAAAATCTCTATATTCAGATCTTTCCAAATCAATTTCTTACCATCATCACTTAAAACCCATTCGTTTTTTTGTTCTTCGTTAGCGTTTTTTAAAGCTTGGTACCAAAGCAAAGGAATAGCAGTTTCTTTAAAATCTGCATCAGTAATTATTAAGCTGTCATCGTTAAAAACAACCTTAAATTCCTGATCATTTCTTCTAGTGCTAACTATTCCCATATTTAATTTTTTTCCGCTTTAATCCTTTTGCCTTGAAAATTAAGCTTCCCCCTTTACTATTCAGCCATATTATGATAAACCGCTTGCACATCTTCATCCTCTTCAAGTTTATCTAATAATTTAGTTACATCAGCAGCTTGCTCTTCTGTTACTGTGGCATAAGACAATGGAATACGCTCTAACTTTGCTTGTTTTAGCTCAATTCCTTTTTCTTCTAATGCTTTTTGCATGTTTCCAAAATCTTCAAATCTTGCATGAATTACGGCAACATCTTCACCTTCTTCATTCTCTTCCACAAAAATTTCTTCTAAACCAGCATCAATTAATTCAAATTCTAGTTCATCTAAATCAAGATCTCCTGGGTCAAATCTAAAAGTAGAAACTCTTTTAAAGATGAAATCTAAAGATCCGGTTTTACCTAAAGAGCCATTAGTTTTTGTGAAGTAACTTCTCACATTTGCAACGGTACGGTTGGTATTATCTGTGGTGGTTTCTACTAAAATAGCTACTCCATGTGGGGCGTAACCTTCATAAACAAATTCCTCATAACCCGCCATGTCTTTGTCAGAGGCTCTTTTTATAGCAGCTTCTACTCGGTCTTTTGGCATGTTTACTGCCTTCGCATTTAAAATGGCAGTTTTTAATTTAGAATTTGTTTCTGGATGTGGTCCGTTTTCTTTAACCGCCATCACAATATCTTTACCTATACGGGTAAATTGAACCGCCATTTTGGTCCAACGCTTAAATTTTCTCTCTTTTCGGAATTCAAATGCTCTTCCCATTTATTCGTTTTTTAGTATCAAGTATTTAGTATCAAGTATCAAGATGGATGCGTTTTATCTTGATACTTGATACTTTTGTCTTACAGCTTATCTTAGCTTTTCTTCAAATTAGTAAGCATTTCCAAAGTTAATTTTTCTATGTTAAATTCCGGACTCCAATTCCAGTCTTTTTTAGCATAATCATCATGGATAGATTTTGGCCAGCTATCCGCAATTTTTTGGCGAGGGTCATTTTGAATATAGCCCAATTTAAAGTCAGGAACATGTTTTCTGATTTCAGATGCTAAATCTTCGGGATTAAAACTAACACCTGCAAAATTATAGCTTGAGCGAATTGTAATCTGTTCAGCCGGAGCATCCATTAATTGAATGGTTCCACGAATAGCATCTGTAATGTACATCATAGGCAATTCTGTTTCTGCCGAAAGAAAAGACGAGTAGCTCGCTTTTTTTAAGGCTTCGTGAAAAATATGAATGGCGTAATCTGTAGTTCCGCCGCCTGGCATTGCTTTCCAGCTAATTAATCCTGGGTAACGGATGCTCCTCACATCTAAGCCAAATTTTTGAAAATAATATTCGCACCAACGTTCACCAGCTAATTTACTAATCCCATAAACGGTGTTAGGGTCCATAGTGCAAAACTGTGGGGTTTGTTGCTTTGGCGAATTTGGTCCAAAAACAGCGATAGAACTTGGCCAGTAAACTTTTTTAGTCCCAAAATCTATGGCGAAATCTAACACATTTAACAAACCATTCATGTTCAAATCCCAAGCTAATTTTGGATTTTGTTCGCCAGTAGCTGATAGTAATGCCGCTAATAAATAAACTTGAGTAGGCTTATATTTTTTAAAAATGGCTTTAAGATTGTCCTTGTCTAAAACGTTTACAAACTCAAATGGTCCGGCATTTTTAGTATCATAATCTGGCCTTCTAATATCACATGCCACCACTTGATTTACATTATGAATTCTTCTGAGTTCGGTTACTAATTCGGTTCCAATTTGACCGTTTGAACCAATCACTAATATCGTTTCTGCCATAATTTAAAAATTTTATAAAAGGTAAAGGTAGTTTTTAAAGCCTAAAGGTAAAAGGTTTTAGGTGTAAGGATTTTGACGTATTTGATGAGTTTTGCGCTAAGGATTAAAGCGACATCCTTTTTATTGTCATCCTGATTTCTATGATAAAACCAAATTATTTTG
>JBILPO010000027.1:0-10614 GCA_044373805.1 Pelobium sp. | reverse complement strand
TTGGGATGATGATGCATTGCGATACATAGAATTCGATTTAGATCTTGCTCATTCCATGTCTGAAGATTATCAGAAACTAAAAACAACTTATGAAAAACTAGCGGCGTTTATTGCCAATAAAAATCCTAATCAAAACGACCCTGAAGAGCTAAAATTGATTAAGGGCTTAATTAGAAAAAGCGAAGCTACTGCGGGCGCTAGATACTGCGGCTTAAACGACGATCATATCTATTTTATGGATTTACCTTTTTACGAAAAAAGGAAATCGAGCAGAAAAAATTTGGTTACTGATGACGATATCAAGGTAACAATAGACCTGTTACAAAAAATTAAACCTCATCAAATATTTGCAGCAGGAGATTTTGCCGATCCTCATGGCACACATAAAGTGTGTTTTGAAACAGTTAAATTAGCTTTAGAAGCTTTAAGAAAAACTGAGAAATGGGCAAAAGAATGTTGGGTTTGGCTTTACAGAGGAGCTTGGCATGAGTGGGAAACTTTTGAAATAGAAATGGCCGTTCCTTTATCACCACAAGAATTAGAAAGAAAACGAAATGCCATTTTTAAGCACCAGTCTCAAAAAGATCGTCCGGTTTTTCCTGGTGATGATGCAAGAGAGTTTTGGGTGCGAGCAGAAGAAAGAAATAGAGATACAGCCAAACAATATGATGAATTAGGTTTAGCAAATTACGAAGCCATGGAGGCTTTTGTAAAATGGAAGTTCAGCTAGTTGGTTTAGGTTAACTGAAAAATTTGAGTTAATTCTGCAATTCTCTTATTTCAATAATTTGGAAATTTTTAAAATCAAATTTTATAGACTAATAATTAATGCTTCTTCATATATTGTTTTAGCAAATCAAAAATCATGACTCAAACACCAAACCTAAAACACAGATTACTTTCTCTTGATGTATTTAGAGGAATTACCGTTGCCGCAATGATTTTAGTGAACAACCCTGGTGATTGGGGAAATATTTACGCTCCTTTAAAACATGCAGATTGGAACGGTTGCACTCCTACAGATCTTATTTTCCCTTTCTTTTTGTTTATTGTTGGTGTATCTATTGTATTTGCTTTAAGCTCTAAAAAAGAACAACCAGAAAATCATCAACAGCTTATTCTTAGTGCGCTCAAAAGATCAGCTATTCTTTTTGGATTAGGATTGTTTTTATCCCTTTTTCCCTATTTTGATTTTACTACGGTGAGAATATTAGGTGTTTTACAAAGAATTGCAATTGTTTACTTTTTTTGTGCAGTAATTTTTATCAAACTTGATCCAAAAGCTTACTGGAAGTGGTTTTTTGGAATATTAGTGGCTTATTGGGCGATCATGACTTTAATTCCCGTACCAGATATTGGTTACGCTAACTTAGGGAAAGAAACAAATTTAGGCGCTTGGATAGATAGATTGATATTGACCGAAAATCACATTTGGAAACAATCTAAAACTTGGGATCCAGAAGGGATTTTAAGTACGCTTCCTGCCATTGGAACTGGTTTATTTGGATTGATGATTGGCGGCATATTAAAGAGAAAAGATCAGGCGGAAGCTGATAAAATTGCCTGGATATTTTCTTTAGGAACTATAGCAGTAATTATTGGATTAATTTGGGATTTAGTTTTCCCTATCAATAAATCACTCTGGACCAGTTCTTATGTGATGTATGCTGGTGGTTTAGCTGCTATTGGTTTGGCTTTGTGCTATTGGCTAATAGACGTTAAAGGCTATACAAAATTTACTTCGCCATTTGTGGTTTATGGTGTAAATGCCATTACCGTGTTTTTTGCTTCGGGTTTAATCCCAAGAATTTTAAGTTTAATTAAAGTAAATTTAAATGGAGAGCAGGTTGGAGCTAAAGTTTGGCTATATGAGACCTTTTATACGCCTTATTTATCACCTTATAATGCGTCTTTAGCCGGAGCGATTACTTTTATCTTAATATGGTGGTTTATTTTATGGCTGATGTATCGTAAAAATATCATCATTAAGGTTTGATTTGAAAACTAGTTTTGAGGAGTAAGCCCCATATCTCCATTAAACTGAATAGGACCAGCACCTTGTTTAATTTCATAATAGCTAAAATCTTCTGTAGCCCAAAAACTTGTGCCAGATATGGTGGCTTTATCTGTTATAATGGTTACTACTTTATTAGAATAAAATCTTTTAAGGTTTTCATCCCAAATTAACTCTTCAGACTTAAAAGTTCTACCTTCGGCATTTACAGCGACTACGTTTCTTTGCAGTTCTACAATTTTTTGATTCTCTTTTCTAATCGCGTAATCAGAAGTTACCTTGCTGGTTTGCTTTAAATTTTCATCAAAAAAGACCACTTCAATTCCCTGTGGCATTTCGTAATAAGGATTAGTGGTTTTGTGATTATATAAGATGGGCGTTTTTAATCTCGCTTTTACTTTGGCAGAATCGCTATAAATAATCTCGGCTTGCTTGGTAATCTCTACTTCGCCTTTTTGCTTTAACTCTATGGCTTTTACCTTGCTTAAATCGTTTTCACAAGCAGTAAAAACAGCAAGAATAAAAAATAGAGACGCAATATAAGCAGCAAATTTAAGCATGAAAATTAATCATATTTATACTTTTGAAACCATCTATCATTAATGGTAAATCCTACATAAAAGTTAACGAAATTTTCCTGTACTAAATTACTTTTAAGTGTTCCTCTCCTGCCAAGTTCTGTGGTAAAATTAAATTTATAAAAAGCGCTTCTGCTAGATACCAAAGGAAAACCCATTCCAAAATTTAAAGATTTTACATCAATATCTTGGTTGTTGATGTTTACATAGGTCTTATCGTAATTTAACCCTAAACGATAATCAATCAATTTAAAATAATTGGTTACCGCATTAATATCAGGAGTAATTTGCCCGCCTACAGAAAATCCAAAAGTATTGTTTAAGTTTTGATTGGATCCGTTATTAGAAAACTGAGACCAATTGGCCAACCTAATATCAGCACCTATTAACCATTTATTTAGTTTTTCTATACTAAAACCAAAGTTGTGGTTTGATGGTAGTGTTAAATTTCCGGCTACCTCGTCTTTAAATAAAGTAGTGTCTGCTCGGTTCTCTTCAATAATATCTGGTTTAGTTAAATCAGGAATTGTTACTGTGTATCTTGTAGATAAAACAGTATTGGTAGTGTTTAATTGCGTTTTTACGCCTCCTGCATATCCAATAGTTAATTTTGTGGTTTTGTTAATTGCCGCAATATATTGTGCGCCAAAATCAAAATTTAAGCCCCCAACACCATTATTGTTTTCTGTTCTTGAATTTAAGAATCCATTATATTTTGAAAACTCTGTTGATCTGGTTTCTTTTAGGTTACCAAAAATATAACTCATGTTTACACCAAAACTTAAATTTTTACCTAAAGCAAATCCATAACCTAAATAAGCTTTAGACAAACCACCTTCGCCGCCATAAATTTGTTCTACAGAAAATGTATCAACCAAACCATTGTTGGTAAACTGATATCCTAAATTACTGTAAGGCAATAACCCAAAGCTTACAGCAGATTTTTTGGTAACCGGTACAGCAAGCATAAAATGGTCTAAAGCTGCATTAAAGTTTTTCTCAGAAATACTGCCTTTATTTAAGCTTTGTAAGTTAGTGTAAGCGCCTACATCAAAAGTGGTTAATCTAATTTGGGAGTAAGAAGCCGGGTTAGAAACATTAACATTGTGGTAAGCGCCCATGCTGCTTATTCCAAAAGCTAAATTTCCCATGGCTCTATTTTGTGGCAAATAGCTTCCTCTTAAATTACCCACGCCAAATTTAGAATAAGGAGAATTGGTAGTAGATTGTGCTTTGGCGATAGAAACCAGCATCACTAAAGCTGAAAATGCCAGTATATATTTCTTATTTATGATCATGCTGATAATTAAAAACGGTGTTTAAACCAATAAGAACCAAATTTGGTTCATGCAAAATTAGGTGTGCAAAGATGCTACTTTTAAATCTGGAATCAAAAAACGCTGAATCACCACCACAAAGTATAATTTTTGATTGAGGATGTTTCTTTACTTGTTGATAAATAAAACCTTCAACTTCAAACAATACGCCATTTATAGCGCCAGAACTTATGGCATCTTTACTATTATCGCCAAAAGCTTTATCAAAATTCTCTTCAAAATTTACTAAAGGTAGTTTTGATGTAAATTGATGCATGGCTTCAAATCTCATTTTTATACCCGGCGAAATGCTTCCTCCGTAATATTCTCCCTCCTCGTTAATCGTGTCATAAGTGATGCAAGTGCCCGCATCTATTACTAATACCTGTTGTGACGGAAAAATATGTTTAGCGCCAACTACAGCAGCCAGCCTGTCTAGACCTAAGGTCTCGGGGCTTTTGTATTTATTTTTAACCGGAGTTGGCGTGAAACAATCAAACCTGATATAGTTGAAATGCTTTTTTAAATCTGACTCATCAAAAGCAATGTCTTTTTTTACCGATGAAATAATAAGATTCTTAACCTTAAACTCTTCTTTAATTTGATGAAGTTTTTCCTCTTTTAGTGTGGTTGAATGATCAGAAAAAACGATATCATCCTGATCAAAAACTGCAATTTTTGTAAAAGAATTGCCAATATCAACCACTAAGTTGGTCATTAAGCTTTGATCAATGATAAAATAGATTCAAACAACACTAAACCATCTTCATTACCTAAAATTGGGTCGGCAGCTCTTTCTGGATGAGGCATCATTCCAAAAACGTTTCTCCCTATATTACAAACTCCTGCAATGTTTTCTATAGATCCGTTAGGGTTTGACTGTGGGGTGATGTTTCCTTGCTCGTCACAGTATCTAAACAATATCTGATCGTTATCGTTCAGTTTTTTTAAATCGTCAGCGTGAGCGTAAAAATTGCCTTCGCCGTGTGCAATAGGAATTTTTAATGCTTTATCAGTATCAATTTTACTGGTAATTAAACTGTTTTGAGTGTTAGCTTTGATATGAACGTTTTTGCAAATGAATTTTCTGCTGGCATTATGTAACAAGCCTCCTGGCAATAAACCAGCTTCGGTAAGAATTTGGAACCCATTACAAACCCCTAAAACATATCCTCCTTTATTTGCAAAAGAAATTACTTCTTGCATAATTGGCGAAAACCTTGCAATTGCACCAGAACGCAAATAATCTCCATAAGAAAAACCACCCGGTAACGCCACAAAATCTACGTTTTGAAGATCATGATCTTTATGCCATAATGGAACTACTTCTTGTCCTAATATATTTTGAAACACATGTATCAGGTCTTGATCACAGTTTGACCCCGGGAAAACTACTACTCCAATTTTCATCTATTATTTATTTGATTAAGATGAGACACCTTAAATTTTTAATTACTACAAAACTATCAAAATTTAATAGTTTAAGTTATTGATATCTGTTAAAAAAAGTTAAAGGAACTTGCTATACAAACTGGAAATAAACGATAAACGAAATGATGATTAGAATTAAGGGTTCATAAACCCATCTTTTTTTTGCGTGAGCAAAATAATAGGCCAGCAATACCGCTACAGGGATAATACAGAGTAAAAAATGGTTAATTCTAAAATCAGATTTCAAATAAAATGAAAGTGCCGACAAAACAAACAAGAAAAACAGCACCTGAAAAAACTTCCTTACCTGAACAAAACTTTTGAAAAAATTTAATCTCAACTGTATAAACCCAAGCAACAAGCAAACAACAATTGGCAATAAAACAATATAATCTGTCACTTGAATTTTAATATAGAATGGGAATTTATTAGATAAAGGTTTCCAAATTTCGTAAAAATCTAGCAACCTGCCGTTCCAGTAATAATATACACCCAAGAAGAAAACAACGGTAATGTAGCCAATAAGTACACTCACCCATTCTCGCCAATTAAATGGCCTTAAAATAATAAGCGAAACCCACAGTAAAATTAAATATAGTACAAATGGAAAATAAAATAGGGTTCCTAAGGCCACTATTAACCCCAAATCAAACATAGACCCAATGGCATCTGGTCCTTTGTAGTCTATCATTATTTTATGGATGATAAACAAAATGAAAAAGTTACATATTAAAGGGGGAGATAAAAACAAAAACGGAGTTAAAACACTGCCCGCTACCACATAAAATAAAGCGGGTAAAAAAGTAGATTTTCCTAAAATGTTAAAATTGTTTACGATTTTATTGAAAATTAAAGCCTGTACAAAAAGAATGATTCCAGCGATGGTGATGTTTACAGCTGGAGAAAATAAATGATCTATAGATGCCTGGACTAAAAGCCTAGAAAAAAGCTCTGTAAAACCCGTATTAATAGAAACTGGTAAATCTAAATAGATACCCAACCGCAAAATGAATAGCAGGATGAATAAAAAAAATAGATTGATAATACTGAAGTTTTTAAATTGCTGGATCATGCGCTGTTTTTGCAGATAAGCAATAATAAGGATAATCTATAAATCTAAGCTAAACTAATTTTAATGTTGGCAAATGTTTGCACTAGGTTTTGTATAATTTGAGCCGTTTCATCTGGGAAATTAACTTTTATATTTTGATCTTGGTTTACCCAACTTTTTAAAACATCAACAAACTGATGATCTATTTGCCGCACCACAGGAACACCCATTAACCTAGCCGCTTCTGCATTGCACTCTTGCTCAAACTGATGTTTCATAGGCATTAATAACACTTTTTTACCTAAAAAAAGTGCTTCTGCCGGCCCTTCAAAACCACCACCCGTAAATAAGCCTTCGCAGTTTTCTAAACTTTTATTAAAAAGATCATTAGAAATTGGCCACACTTTTACATTAGCATATTGGTAGGGAATTTTTTGATGCTTACTAAATACTTCCCACTTTACATTTGGTAGGGCATGCAAATATTTTACTAATATTTTATCATCAAGCGCTGGTAAATAAACAGTGTAATAACCCTGTTTTTGAGGCTTAAGATTTCTAATTTCACTCCTGATGACTGGAGTATGAATAAAATTATCATAAGATTTAAAATGAAACCCTATATGATAGGTGGCTGGAGCGTAATGTTTTAATATAATTTCGGCGTACTTCTCACTTTGTGCTGGGCGAGGAGTTTTTGGAGATAAAAAAGATGCTTGATGACTTAAAGAAACACTTTTTATTTTTTTTAACCGACAAGCCCAGGCGGTTATAGGTTCAAAATCATTAATAATTAAATCGTATTCTTCTAAAGGAATGGCATGCATGTCTTTCCAAAAGCGTCTCAATTTCATCGCCTTTAATGATTTCCAATAATCTATCCCTCCATGTTTTCCAAAAACGTAGCTAAAACCATGAAACTTATACTTTAGAGGTTGCGATAAAGAAACATCGGCCTGGGAGCCACTTACTAATAAATCTAACTCGCCGTATTGCTGCAATAAAGGAACAATTTCCCTTGCTCTAGAAATATGCCCGTTTCCGGTTCCTTGTATAGCGTACAGTATTTTCATTTAATAATGATGTTTTTCAAAATTTAAGTATACAAATTTACTATAAAACCCAATTAAGCAAGCTCTTGTTTAAATTTTTCAAAAAGACCTTTAACATCCAACATATTATTTAAATCTTCTAAATCAGTAAGGTCATCATCTTGTTTGGCGAGTAAGGAAGCATCAAAATGATAAATACCCCACTTGCCATCATCAAATTCTAATGAGGTAAGGCTTTCTACCCAATCGCCAGAATTGAGATACGTTACTTTGCCTTTATCTGTTACAATTTCTCTAATTTCTGGATGATGAATATGGCCACATATAACATAAGAATAGCCTTTTTCTATAGCCAGTTCTGCCGCAGTTTGTTCAAACTGATTGATAAACTTCACCGCTTCTTTTACACTTGATTTTATTTTTTGGGAGAAAGAATATTTCTTTTTTCCCATTTTTGTTAAACACCAATTGGTCATGCTGTTAATTAAAATTAGGGTATCATAACCTACAGCCCCCAATTTTGCCAACCATTTTGAATGTTGCATAGTAACATCAAAAACATCACCATGAAAAACCCAAGCTTTTTTACCGTCTAAGTTAAGCACCAATTTATTTAAAAGTTGAAAACCTCCCATATTAAAATCGGCAAATTTCCTGAGCATCTCATCATGATTGCCGGTAAGGTAGTAAACCGGAACACCATCTGTAACAAATTTTAAAATGCGGCGAATTACTTTGGTATGGTCTTCTGGAAAATAAGATTTACTAAACTGCCAAATATCTATAATGTCTCCGTTAAGGATGAGCATTTTGGGTTTTATGCTTTTCAGATATTTTAAGAGTTCTTTGGCATGACAGCCATAGGTACCCAAATGTACATCTGATATAATAGCAATATCTATTTCTCTTTTAGACATGAAGAAAGTTTAAGTTTTTTTTACGGGGGGTAGAAGGCTCACAACCTATTTTTAAGATTGCAATCAAAAAAACTTGATAAAAATTTTTAGTCTTCTTCGTCTTCAATTTTTAATTCGAACGGGCTGAAATAAAATGCGGTGATTGCTATTAAAGCAAAAACTACTAAACTGTAATAAAATAGATCCATCATTCTCTATGTTTTAACAAATGTCTTACAATAACATTACCAAGAAGTTAAGTCTGTATTAAAAAACTATACTAAAGCAATATATTTTCTAATAATTAGACGAACAGTTACGATAAAAGGTTGCATAAAAATTTTTTGTCCTAAATTATTACAATTACCCAACTGTCTATTTTTGACTACACAGGTTGTATGATAGAAAAACGCTGCTTTTCAAAATTCATATACAAAGCTGTTGACCTAAAATTAAATTCAAATATTTAGATAGGTAAAATGAGGTTGTTTTTTAAATGCTACCCATGCCCGTTCCATTGGGTTGGGCGTTAAATTTTTTGAGTACAAAGCTGGGCAAAAGAATAAGAAGGATGTCGCTACAATTGTGAAGGCAAAAGACATTTTCTTTACCACAGTCTCGCGAAAACAACAACCCCTTAACAGCACAAGCCTAAATAACCTAAACTTGATGGTAGCGGATACCGGCCTCGTGATTAATGCCTTTGCAGTATGAGCGTACAGCAAGGCTAACGGAAATTATTTATGGAGGAATTTGCTTTTCTAAAAATTCAAAGATTTTTGTATCCTGCCAATTTGTTTTTGATGATGTTGCGTGTGGATAAAAATAAAACGCAACCAGGCTTTTGCGTCTAAATAACCCAACCGGGGGTGTTTAAATTTATAATGAGTATCAGCTTTTTTTATCTCAGGATATAGCTCATCCATTTTTTTATAAAGCTTAATTAATTGATTGGAAGCTTCTTCTTTAGTAATTTTTTTTACCCCTGCTAGTACTTGTGCTGGGGCTTTAATTTTTCCCGGAGGAAATTTACCAATGAAAAGTATCAGCCTCACTTTCCAATTAGGTTTACTCATCTTTATTTCCGCAGTTTTGTTCAAGCATTTTTCTATAGCAATTGCCGACATAAGGTTGGCGCCAAAAATGTGAGAATAAACTTCTGAGTAAGACCAGCCGCCTGTAGAGGGCGTGGTAGAAAAAGCTTCTTCATTTACAGTTTTTAGAAACTCCTCGTAAAAACGAAGTGATTTTATTAGTTTTTCTTTGTTTGAGTTTATGCTCATAGCAAAGTAGTAAGTTCCTTTAAGTGATTAATATCCCAATTGATGTCATTTGGCACTTCGGCAAAGTTAGGGTTAAAATATATGGCATCCATTCCAAAATTTAACGCTCCCCTTACATCAGCTTCTAAACTATCTCCAATCATTAAACTTTCCGTAGCTGTGGTATTTGCTTTATCTACCGCATATTGAAAGATGGCTTTGTCTGGCTTATTTATCCCAATTACCTCAGAAATAATCACGTTTTTGAAATATGGCGTAAGCTTGTTGTTTTTTACTTTATACTCTGTAGATTCTTTAAAACCATTTGATATGATATGCAACTCGTATTTTTGTTGCAAATAGCTTAAGGTTTCATGTGTTTGAGGAAAAAGATTAGTTTTTGTTGGACAAATATTCACATAATCGTCTTCAAACTGTAGCGGTATTAAATCGGGCGAAAGGCCTAAATCTATAAATGTTTTTTTAAAGCGAGTTTCTCTTAAAACATCTTTAGATATTTTTCCTAAGTGATAATCGGCCCAAAGCTGATGGTTATTTTGAGTATACGTTTCTATGAAAACATCAGCTGAGCTTAACCCTAAATTTCTGAGTTGGTAACTATGGTATAATTCATTTAAAGTTTCCTCTGCGTTTTTATCAAAATCCCATAAGGTATGATCTAAATCGAAGAAGATGTGCGTGTAATTTTTCATTCAATTGTTAGTGTGGGGTTATTGGTTGTCTGTTAAAATATTTTCTAGTATTGTTTTTGGATTAACGATTCATAATATTTAATAAATCCACTTAACAATTTTCTGACTTGTTAAAGTGTAATTAATCTTATGTCTAACGCTACTTGGTTCAAATAGTTTAAATTGAAAACCTAAATAATGGATTTATTGCTCAATTAATATGGTGAACAAGATTTGATGCTCGACAACTGAAAACTAGTGACTGATAATTGAACTACACTTTCTCTCCAAAGGCTAAATCTCCAGCATCACCTAAACCAGG
>JBILPO010000026.1:0-10637 GCA_044373805.1 Pelobium sp. | reverse complement strand
AAGCATCGTTCTAAAGTTTCAAACGACATGTTTTCTTCTTTTCTGTCTGGCCCTGCATCTACATGGCAGTGAGAGCAGGTTTGGTTACAAAGCTTGCCAATGTTAATTTGGAAAATTTCTAAATGGGTGGGGTTAATCTCTTTGACGTCAAAAGATTTCAGTTTTTCACTAAAATTTTCATAAACATCATCCTGTAAATCCTTTTGGGATAGTACTTTTAATTGATAAAAAGTGCTATCTAAAGCATTGCCAGAAGCTTTTAATGATTTTGAAATTTGTTTAACGCCCATAAAATTTACATGGTTTGATCTTTAACGTGATTCATCATTTGTACACCATATACTAAAGTAGAACCGCTTTTAATAGCTGCTGCAACATGTATTGCTTCCATCATTTGTTCCTCATCAGCGCCTTTTTGCAAGCAATCTGAAGAGTAAGCATCTATGCAATAAGGACATTGTACGGCATGTGCCACTGCCAAAGCTATCAAAGATTTTTCTCTAACTGTTAACGCACCTTCTTTAAACACCTCACCATAATAATCGAAAAATTTTTTGCCTAATACTTCTTGAAACTCTGTGATCTTTCCAAATTTTTTGAGGTCTTCTGGGTCGAAATAATTTTTAGCCATAATATTTTATTTTAATTCTTTATCGAAAATGAAGTTATACTTGGGGTTCATTTGAATAATAAGGCGTGAGCCGTAAAGATTTGCAAAGAGCTGTTGAGCTAAGCTAAAGCCAACTTTTAAATGGTAAAGAACTGATGAAAAACCAATTAAGCTTTTATCCTCAGCTTCAAAATTACGGAGATAGTAAAAAAGTATAATTGCAGTTTTGCTCATTTAATAGTGCTATAAATTAGCTTATGAAGTTTACTCTAACTTAGTCTTAATAACTTACATTAAAAGTAAAAAATTGTTTGATAAACTGTAAAGTTTAGGTCATCTGTAATATGGATGCTTGTTTATATATTTGTATTGAATCATAAAAACTACTTATATAAATTTAGATATGGAATGTGCTCAGTATTATATTTTTAATATCAGATGAGCGATTTTCACAGTTATATGGTTTTAATGTAGATATTTTGAACTTGCCGCAGATAAACTGGAATTTTCTGAGCTTTTTTTCAATCATAGCCGTTATTAGCGTATTTGCTGGAATCCATTTAAACAGATTTCTAGATGGTGAAAAACTCAAAAAAGTATTTGGATATTTTGTGTTGGCAATGGCTATGGTAATTATCATTAAAGAACTTTTTATATGAATTTTTTAGATGACAATTATTGGAATAAAAGGTATTTGAATGGTCAGACCGGATGGGATTTGGGTGAAATATCAAGGCCTATTAAAGCATACATTGATCAATTACCACAAAAAAATTTGAAAATTTTGATTCCTGGTGCAGGTAATGCCCATGAAGCCATTTATTTATTAGAAAAAGGATTTACGAATGTGACTGTTATTGATTTTGCTGAGGAAGCTATTCAAAACCTAAGATTGAAATTAAAAGGGATTAATTCTGAAAATTTCCATTTGGTAAAGGATAATTTTTTTAATCATGAGGGTGAATATAATTTGATTTTAGAACAAACCTTCTTTTGTGCAATAAATCCTGATTTGAGGCCAGAATATGTTAAACATACACACCAACTGCTTGCTAAAGATGGTAAAATTGTAGGTCTAATGTTTGATAAAATTTTCTCTTTTGAAGGGCCCCCTTTTGGTGGTTCTAAAGAAGAATATGAGCAATTGTTTCAAGATCAATTTAAAATTGAACTTATGGAAGAAGCGTATAATTCAGTTTTGCCAAGGCAAGGTTCTGAGTTGTTTGTGAAACTGATTAAGAAATAGGGTAAGATTTTAGAGCAAAGTAAAACAGACTTTCTAATTCAGCTCTGTAAACTTGATACACTCTGTGGTTAGACTTGAAAAAAAATAAAAAAACTGTAAAACTTGAAACCAATTAAATACTATTTATACCGCCATATCATCGCTTTGACTTTACTCATTTTATTAGGCTTAAGATTTGGTAAAATTAAAGGAGTTTTAATTGTCATAGTAGTTTATTTGGCACTAAATATGGACGCTGTTCAATGGTTTATTTTGAAGTATATCAAGAATAAAGAATAAATAGCAAAGACTAAAGATTTTATAAGCAACCTAACCAACTAAGAAAAATGGCAAATTTTAAAGAAATCATCAATCAAGATCAACCCGTATTGGTTGATTTTTTTGCAACGTGGTGCGGTCCATGCAAAACTATGTCGCCTATTTTAGAAGATTTGAAAAAAGAGTTGGGAGATCAAATAACAATTATTAAAATTGACGTAGATAAAAACCCGCAAGCAGCATCAGCTTATCAGGTGCAGGGTGTACCCACATTAATTCTTTTTAAAAAAGGAGAAATAAAATGGAGACAATCGGGTATTTTTCCAAAGCAGCAATTACTTAATATTATTAAAACAAAAACATGAGGTTTAAACCTTCGGATCATGTCAAATTAGCTTTAATACTTTGCGTTACCATAGGATTAACGCCATATTTTCCGGTACCGCATTCTTATGAAAAGTTAAAATGGCTTTTCGATGGTGCTAATGATATGCAAGCTCTAGATTATGCCGATTTAGTTTTTCATAACATCCCTTGGGTATATTTAATTATAGCTACTATTTATTGGCTCAACACCAGAAAAAAAAGATCTCTGGTTTAAAACCAAGTTCCAATGCCTGCGCCCACAGATTTTATATCAACCGTTCCGTTAGATAGTATAAAATCATCCACTTTCTGATAGTGATATATTCCCTGAAAAAAGTAACGGCTGCCTTTTTTTGTGGTAATAATTAAGCCTGTTGCCGCCTCATATGTCAAGCCTTTATCGTAACCTCCAAAAATCCTAGGGGCATAACCAGCACCACCTTTAATAAAAAAGTTGACGCCATTATTTTCAATAGGTTTAGCTAAAAAATGAATATTTCCGGTAAAAGAAATGGTGTTAAAATTAGCACCTCCGTTGGTGTTTGTGGATTTAAAAGAAGCGTTTTCTAAGCCTATACCAAATCCTACCTTACGTAAAGTAAAACCAAAAACAGATTTAACATGCAATGCATTAGGTTTGTCGCCAGGGAAAGTTTCATTTAAACCAAAAGTATAGCTCAGTTCTGTACGGTTAAAAAACTTAAATTTAGTAGGTGTTTTTTGCGTTTCCTGAGCGTAAGAAATTAAGCTACAGGTAATTATTAAATAAAGGGAACAAGCTAAGGCTTTCATATTTTATGTTAATTCTAAATTTAAATAAGGATAAAGGTGCTCATTCAGATGATTAAAGCAAAAAATCAGTGAAATTTAATCCGGTTTTTTACATTATGTTTGCAAACCGAAACAGAAAACGCTTGTTTCTACATCAATGCTGAAGCTCGACGATATTAAAAAACCCATAGAAAAAGAGATTGACGCTTTTGAAGAGAAGTTTAAGACTTCTATGCAAAGCTCCGTCCCCTTACTAGATCGCATTACCCATTATATTGTTAAAAGAAAAGGAAAGCAAATGCGGCCCATGTTTGTGTTTTTTGCTGCAAATGTTTGTGGTGGAATTACCGAATCTACTTATCGTGGAGCAGCCTTAGTAGAACTTTTACATACCGCCACTTTAGTGCATGATGATGTGGTAGATAACTCTTTTGAGCGTAGAGGTTTTTTCTCTATCAATGCTTTGTGGAAGAATAAGATAGCCGTTTTAGTAGGTGATTACCTATTGGCTAAGGGTTTACAGCTATCTGTAGATAATCAGGAGTTTAGGTTGCTTAAAATAGTTTCTGATGCGGTACAGCAAATGAGTGAAGGCGAATTGCTGCAAATTGAAAAAGTACGCAGAATGGACATTAGCGAAGCCGTTTATTACGAGGTAATTAGACAAAAAACGGCTTCATTAATTGCTTCTTGTTGTGCGGCCGGAGCTGCTTCTGCTGGCGCAACCGAAGAAACTATACAATTGATGCATACTTTTGGCGAGAAAATTGGTATTGCCTTTCAAATAAAAGATGATCTTTTTGATTTTGGCGTAGATGATGTAGGTAAACCAAAAGGAATTGATATTAAAGAGAAAAAAGTAACGCTTCCGCTGATTTACGCTTTAAATAAAGCATCTAAAGCAGACAAAAAGAAAATGATTAATTTAGTGAAGCATCATGAAGATGACCCTATAAAGATCAATCAAATTATAGATTTTGTAAAAAATAGCGGCGGTTTGGCTTATGCCGAAGATCAAATGCTACAATATCAAAATAAGGCTTTTGAAATTTTAGCCACGTTTCCAGATAGTGAATCAAAATTAAGTTTAGAACAACTGGTAAAATTTACCACTCAAAGAAAAAAGTAAATGAGTAACGAGATCATGTTTTTTGGTGCTTTTGCACTATTCATTGTTTTAATGCTAGCCCTAGATTTAGGGTTATTTCATAAAAAAGATCAACCGGTATCTTTGGTACAGGCGGGCATCATGAGTGCGGTTTGGATTACTTTTGCATTGGGCTTTTATTTCTATTTGAAGGTAGAGGGGCAGCAGTTGCATGACATTCAAAATCAAGAGCAATTAACCACTATTGTTTCTAAATATCAGCACAACATTACTTTTGTTTCTGATAATTTTTTAGAGAATCTTAACATTTACAAAGCCAATCTCAGTTTAGAATTTCTTACCGGTTATGTGATAGAATATGCGCTGTCTGTGGACAATATTTTTGTAATGGTATTAATTTTTAGTGCTTTTAGTGTTAAAGAAAAGTATTATCATAGGGTATTATTTTGGGGTATTTTAGGTGCAGTAATTATGCGCTTCCTATTTGTATTTGTGGGGGCAACCCTAATCAATCAGTTTGGATGGATTATCTACCTGTTTGGAGCATTCCTTATTTATTCTGGAGTGATGATGTTTGTAAACAAAGAGGATGACGAAAAAATTGATACTCAAAACCATAAAGTTGTGAAGTTAGCTTCTAGGTATTTCGCAGTATTTCCAGAATTTGTGGGAAATAAATTCTTCCATAAAGTTGACGGAAAACTTTTCATTACTCCGCTATTTTTAGTCTTGTTAATTGTAGAGTTCACTGACGTGATTTTTGCTGTCGATTCTATTCCTGCAATTTTCGCAGTCACCAAAGACCCTTACATTGTATTCTTTTCTAATATCTTTGCTATTTTGGGTTTACGTTCTATGTTTTTCCTTTTGGTAAATGTGATTCACAAATTCCATTATTTAAAAACTGGTTTAGCCGTTTTGTTAGTTTTTATTGGAGTGAAAATGTTGGCACATCATTGGTTAACCGAGTGGGGTTTTACCACTGTACATTCTCTTTTTGTAATTTTAGGAATATTAACCATTAGCGTGGTAGCTTCTTTGGTGTTCCCTCAAAAGAAAATGCAGCATTAAAATTTATTGAGCTAAGTCTTTGTGTTTTTGACTTTTGGTCTCTTCAATAAATGAGGTTAATTCTTTGGCGAAAATATCTAAAGATTTTGTGGATTCATTAATGTAATCTACCATTTTAAGAATTTCCTCAGGCGAATTAACTTGGCTATCCAATAACGATGCGATTCCTAAAATATTAGCAATAGGTTGTCTTACTTTATGAGAAATCATAAAAAGCATTTCTTCCATTAATTTTGCTTGTTGTTTAATTTCCTCTTCTCTTTTTTTCTTTTCGTCTATAGGAAAGCGTAAAGAGAAAAATTGTGTGATATTTTTGTGATCATCAAAAATTGGGATAATCACACTATGAAGCCAAAAAAACGAACCGTCTTTTGCTTTACTTTTTACTTCGCCTTGCCAAATTTTTCCGCTTTTAATGGTTAACCACATGTTTTTGAATAGAGCAATCGGATGATGGCCAGAATTTATAATTCTATGATTTTGTCCAATTAATTCTTCCGCAGAATATTGACTTTTCTCACAAAATTTTTGATTTACGTAAGTGATATTCCCTTCAATATCTATGGTGGAGCAAATAATATTAAGGTTAATGGCATCCTGATAGGCGGCTAAAATTCTTTTTAGATCCTTTTTTAAGGGTTCTTTCATGACAGATATTTAAATAACTAATTAGCTTATTTATCTGATAGTTAAATGGATGATTCTCTGATTAGTTAAATAGTTCGTCTGTTCGTTAGTGAAATTTGGTTCAATTGATAAGAATTTTTATGTATTACTTAAGTTAAATGGGATTGCCTTATGTAAAATAAACCTGATTGGCAGCGGTAGCTTCCTTTGTTTTTCACAAAGGGACTAAAGCAGAAAGCAGGGCTAGCCCAAATTAATTGCGCTAAGCCCTGCTTTTCAAAAAATAATAACCTTAAAATTTGATAAATCTCTCTATTTGTTCGTGGGTGAATTTGATGGTGTCTTCTTTAAATAAGTCGCCGTTTTCATCTAGTTCTGTATGAATAGACGGGATATGGATTTTTAGAGGCAGTACATTTAAATTAATGTAATTGCAAACGCCAGTAAAATGCTCTAATCCTCTGATGTTTCCATACTTACCAGTCGCTAAGCCTACCAAAGCTGCTTTTTTATCAGAGAAAGAATCGGGAAACTTACAGGCATCTATAAACAATTTTAAAATACCGGGGAAGCTGCCATTATATTCAGGGATAACAAATAAGAATTTTTGAGCTGCGGTAACTTGGTCTTGTATTTTTTGAAACTGGGGACTTCTTTTGCCGTATAAATCACTGTGAATTAACGTTTCGGGCAAATCTGTAAGGGCTAAAATATTACTTTCTAATCCTTTTTCAGCTAATTTTTTTTGATAATATTTTGCCAGTTTATGCGTATTGCTATTGAGTCGGTTGGTGCCAGATATAATTAATGTCATGTGTGAGTTTTTGTTTATAAATTGCTTTAACGTGTGGAAAGAGATATTGTTTAAATTTGTATCTTGCCGACTTGTGAAAAAGTGTTAAAACTTGTCTAAAATACAAAAAATAGCATATTTAACCTTAAAAATCACATAATTAACAAGCTTCAAAAAAGGAAATGATTAGATGAGTAAAATCATAGCAATTGCCAATCAGAAAGGAGGAGTAGGTAAAACTACTACTTCTATAAATTTAGCTGCCAGTTTAGCCGTATTAGAGTTTAAAACTTTGATTGTTGATGCCGATCCACAGGCAAACTCTACCTCTGGAATTGGTTTTGATCCACGAACTATTAAAACCAGCATTTACGAGTGTATTATTAATGATGTAGATCCAAGAGATGCTATTCAGAAAACAGATACGCCACACCTAGATTTATTGCCGGCTCATATAGATTTAGTGGGTGCGGAAATCGAAATGATTAACCTGCATAACCGCGAATTTAAAATGAAAGCGGTTTTAGAAAAGGTAAGGAATGATTATGATTTTATAATTATAGATTGTTCTCCGTCTTTAGGTTTAATAACAATTAATGCTTTAACAGCTGCTGATACGGTGATTATTCCGGTTCAGTGCGAGTATTTTGCCTTAGAAGGTTTGGGTAAATTGCTCAACACCATTAAAATTGTTCAAAACAGGTTAAACCCCGAGTTGCAAATAGAAGGTATTTTATTAACCATGTATGATGTGCGTTTACGTTTATCTAACCAAGTGGTAGAAGAAGTTCGTTCGCATTTTGAAGATTTGGTTTTTAATACCATTATAGCTAGAAATACGCGTTTAAGCGAGGCGCCAAGTTTTGGAATATCAGTAATTATGCATGATGCCAATTCTAAAGGGGCAATTAATTATTTAAATTTAGCCAGAGAGATTATCAATAATAACGGTTTATCTAAAGAAAATCCTGTAGATAAAACAGAGGTGGTGTAAGAAGATGAGTAAAGAAAGAAAATTTGGATTAGGAAGAGGTTTAGACGCCTTATTAAATGATTCTTCGGAAGTAAACAGAGGTGTATTTGAAAGGAATAATCGTAGTTCTATTACTGATAATCCTTCCGCAGCTTTTGGCTCTACCAGTCATATCAGAATTAACCAGATAGAGGTAAATCCTTTTCAACCAAGGTTTGAGTTTGATGAAGATGCTTTAAGAGAGTTATCATCATCTATCAAATTGCAGGGTTTAATACAGCCAATTACCGTGAGGCAAATGGGGCATAATAGCTATCAGTTAATATCTGGCGAGCGTAGGTTAAGGGCTTCTAAAATGGCCGGAATGGTAGAAATTCCTGCTTATATCCGCACCGTTGATGATCAGCAAATGCTAGAGATGGCATTAATTGAGAATATTCAGAGAGAAAACCTAAACGCTATTGAAGTGGCTTTAAGTTTTCAAAGAATGATAGATGAATGTGCTATAAATCAAGAAGAACTGGGAGATAGAGTTTCTAAAAACAGATCTACAGTAACCAATTATTTGCGTTTATTGAAATTGCCACCAACCATACAGGCTTCTATCAGAGATAATAAAATATCTATGGGTCATGCTAGAGCATTAATTAATGTTGCTGACGCTGCCACTCAACTTTTTATTTATCAAGAGATTTTAGATAAAGATCTTTCGGTAAGAAAAGTAGAAGATATGGTGAGGTCTATGAAACAAACTGGTTTACAACCTGCGGCAAAAGAAAAGAAAACCGAAGTTATTTCGTTTCAATATCAAAAAATTCAGGATGATCTTTCGTCTAAATTTGCAACTAGAATTAAAATGAAAGTACAAGATGGTGGAAAAGGGAGTATAGAAATTCCTTTTTTATCTGATGACGATTTAACTCGTATCTTAGAATTACTAGACTGGTAATGCTTAAATACTGCTTTCTATGCTTTTTCCTTTTTACTGTTTTGCGGCTAAATGCTCAGAAACAAGATGCTGTGGTGAAAAAAGACAGCTTAGGAATTAGCGTTAAAAAAGTAGGTAAAGAGCTATTTTCGTTATTTAAAGATTCTACCAAATTACAACCCCCAAGAAAAGCCGTACTAAGATCGGCAATTATACCAGGTTGGGGCCAAGCCCGAAACGGAAAATGGTGGAAAGTGCCTTTAGTGTATGGTGGCTTTGTGGGTTTAGGCTTGGTTTATAATTTTAATAACCAGTATTTTAAAAAGTTTTTAGAAGAAAGCCAGTTTAGAAAGGCCAATGCAGGTACAGATCCGGCAACGGTATTTTTATACCCTGAGTATAGAGGCATTTCTGCCGAACAAATTTATAGTGCAAAAGATTTTTACCGTAGAAACCGCGACCTTACTTTGTACAGTTCTATATTGTTTTACGGAGTTCAAATGATAGACGCTTACATTGATGCCCGCTTAGCTACATTTGATGTGAGCGATGATTTATCTCTTAAAATTAAGCCTTCAATTTACATACCTTCGTATTCGTCTGTGGGTTACCTAAGTCCTGTTCCCATGTTAACTTTAAATATAAAATTATGAAGATTGCCCTAATAGGTTATGGTAAAATGGGTAAAATGATCGAGTCTATTGCTTTAGATAGGGGTCATGAAATTGTTTTAACCATAGATCAAGACAATGCTCAGGATCTAAATTCAGAAAATTTGAGCAAAGCCGATGTGGCTATAGAGTTTAGTACGCCTAATTCTGTTTTACAAAATATTTCAGCTTGTATTCAAGCAAAAACACCTTTAATTGTAGGTACAACAGGTTGGTATGGCCATTTACAAAAAGTAAAAGACGAATGTTTGGTAGGGAATTCTTCCCTCATGTATGGCTCTAACTTTAGTGTTGGGGTAAATATATTTTTCCAAATTAACCAACTGGTAGCTAAAATGATGGATAAATTTTCAGACCAATACGATGTAGGAATGGAAGAAATTCATCATATTCACAAATTAGATTCTCCAAGTGGCACTGCCATCACCATTGCTGAAGATATTATTCAGGAGTTTCATCAAAAAAAAGAATGGGTTGATGTAAAGGCAGATGAAGAAGCTGTAACAGTTCATCCCCCTCAACATCTAATCATAGAATCTTACCGAGAAGGAGAAGTCCCCGGTACTCACGCTGTGATTTATGATTCTGATGTAGATAGAATAGAATTAAAACACGTTGCCCATGGCAGACAAGGTTTTGCCTTAGGTGCTGTGTTGGCCGCCGAATGGTTAAAGGGTAAAAATGGTTTTTACTCGGTAAAAGATATGTACGATTTTAAAGCCTAAAAGCAATTACAATGAATTGGAAATTTTGGAAGAAAAATAAAGAACAAAAGAAGAGAAAAAGTGCAGGTAGAGAATGGTTAGACGCCATTGTATTTGCAGTAATTGCAGCAACCATCATCAGAGGCTTGTTTATTGAAGCTTATACCATACCCACTGGCTCTATGGAAAGATCTTTGCTCATTGGCGATTTTCTATTTGTAAGTAAAGTAAATTATGGGGCTCGTACACCAATTACTCCGGTTGCTTTTCCTTTTGCACATCACACTATGCCAATTTTAAATACGAAAGCATTTTGGGATGGCATTAAATTACCTTACTACCGTTTGCCCGGGTTAAGCCAAATTAAAAGGAATGACGTAGTAGTTTTTAATTACCCAATGGATGCAGATGCTCCTTTAAATAGGCCAATTGATAAGAGAGAAAACTACATTAAAAGATGTTTAGGTATTGCTGGCGATACGCTCAAAATTGTAGATGGAATGGTTTACAT